>CAZCPV010000061.1:0-13360 GCA_964500765.1 uncultured Draconibacterium sp. | reverse complement strand
TATGCCGGAATTGCCTGCGGAATTAAAAATTCCGGTGTCGGAAACGGAATGATTGACGAGTCAAAAGCAATTATCGAAATTGTTTCCGAGAATAAGGTTGTGATAAAACACGGATGGACGGAAATGGGACAAGGCGTGCATAATATGGCTTTACAAACTTTATGTGAAGAAACCGGATTAAAACCGGAAATAATTGATGTTGAAGTAGATACCGAAGCTCAAATAAAAACCGGAATGACCACATCATCCAGAGCAACGGCACTTCTCGGACTTGCGGTTATTAATGCTGCAAAATCGTTAAAAGAAGATTTAAAAAGCAAATCATTAAAAGAACTTACCGGAAAATCGTACAGAGGACAATTTGAATTTACCGATTCGAATAAACCCGGCGATAAGGTTGAAAATCCTATAATACACTATTCATACGGATATGCTGCACAACTTTGTATTCTAAACGATGAAGGAAAAATTGAGAAATTTGTTGCCGCACACGATGCCGGAAAAATTATGAACAAAATGCTTTTTGAAGGACAAATTGAAGGCGGTGTACACATGGGTTTGGGCTATGCTCTTACGGAAGATTTACCGATGAAAGACGGTTATCTTGTTCACGATAAAATGCGAAAACTCGGTGTTTTAAGAGCACATGAAACACCCGAAATTGTTGTTAAAGGAATTGAAGTAAAAGATAAAATCGGTCCTTACGGAGCAAAAGGCATCGGCGAAATCGGTTTAGTACCTACGGCGGGTGCGGTTGCTAATGCATATTACCGGTTTGACGGAATAAGGCGATATAAATTACCGTTAAATAAGTAATATTGGGTTCAAATATTATGTTTAAAACCGGAAAAATACAAATTTATCTGCTGATTACCTTACTTTGTATTCCTGCTTTTGCAATTTCTCAAATTACAAGTAAAATTGATAGTTTTGAAACAGCCTTTAGTAATATAAAAAAAACTGAAGGTAAATATAGGGAATTGCTAAAATTCTCTAAAATGACGGAAAATACTGACTTAAAAGTTTCTCTTAAGTATGCTCGTAAAGCTTATGTGTCAGCAAAACAAAACGGCAATGTAAAAGGGCAGGTTAACTCTTTATTTCAAATCGGATATATTTATTTAAATCTGGGAGAATATGAAAATGCTTTATTATATGCTCAGAAAAGCTATGATTTAGCTTTTCAGCAAGATATGTTTATTGATGTGACATATGCAAACGACTTATTATCTGCTGTTTACTATCAGCTTGGAGATTTTGAGCGTTGTGTAAGATATGATTTTGAAACTTTAGAATATTTTGAAACGATTAATGACAAAAAACAAATAGGTATTTCTTTTGGAAATATAGGTATAGATTTTATGCGTTTAAAAAGCTATTCTAAAGCTCTTAAATATTTTAATAAATCATTGAATATAGCTGTAAGAATAAAAGATTCCGCCGGTATAGCATATCAATATAACAATATCGCTGCAATTTATTTAGATGCATACGGACAAAAAGATAAGGCAGTAAACTATTACAGAAAAGCATTAAAAATTAACAAAAAACTTGGAGATATATATCAAATAGGTATTAACTTAATGAACATCGGGACTATATTCAGTGAAAAAACAGAATACGATTCTTCATATTATTATTTTTATGATGCATTAATAAATTTTAAAAAATATAAAAATCCGCTTTTGACAGCCCAATGCGAACTTTATATCGGACAGTACTATTATAATATTAATCAATTTGACAGCAGCACTCATATTGCAAAAACAGTATATGATAAAGCAAATAAATTAAAATCAAATAAATTGATTATTGAAGCCTCCGATTTATTAAGAAAAATTTTTCTTAATAAAGGAGATACTCTCAGTGCTTATAAATATCTTAATATTTCAAAAGAATTGAATGAAGAGTTGTTGGCACATCGTAATAATGATGAATTATATAAACTTGAATTTTTATATAATAATGCAAAAATTGAGAAAATAAAAGAACAGAAAGAACAAAAGAAAAAGTTTATGTTTATTTTCATTATTTCAACACTCATTTTTCTCGGGTTTATTTTATTTCTCCTGTATTCTCGGCAACGTATTAAAGTTAAAAATACTTTGCTTAAGAATAAGGCAATCAGTGCCGAATTAAAAAATAAAAATCTGGAGTTAACGGCAAACCTGGTAACATTAATGAAAAAGAATGAAATGATTACAGATATATCAAAAGAACTTAATAAAATAAAAAAAGAAGCAAAAAGTATCACTGTGAAAAATATAATAGGAGATATTAGTCGCAGAGTACAACGGAATATTAATAATAAAATGTATAAAGAATTTTCAATCAGATTTAAAGAAGTACATATCGGTTATTATGACAGACTCTTATCAAAATATCCCGGTTTATCTAATAATGAATTGAGACTTTGTGCTTACCTGAGACTAAATCTGTCTTCAAAAGATATTTCAGAACTCACCGGACAAAGAATATCTACAATTGAAAATGCCAGATACAGATTGAGAAAAAAACTGGGAATATCCAATACGGAAACAAATTTAGTAACTTTCTTATCTAAAATATAAGCTCCCTGTCTTGAATATTGTAAGCCACTTCGGTAATGTTATTGTGTGTAATCATATGTCTGCTGTCCGAGTCGGAAGTTGAAATTTGTTTTTCTCCGGTTTGTTTCAACTGCTTTTCTAATTTGTGATAGTTGTCTTTTCGCTTGTTTTGTTTTTCAATTTCTCTTGAGGCAATATCAATGCTTTCAACAAACAGGTCGATAAGCCGGACCTCATTGTCTTATTCAACGGCGGCATCAAAAGATATTGGAAAAATAACCAATTGTGTTCTGTTTATTCTTGTTATGTATTTCACAGCGAAAGGTAGCAATATTATGCAATACAGGCAAATTTAAGAGAATTTGTTATTAACCGGTTTTAACAATTGGGAGGATTCTTTGATAGTCTGACCTTAAGTATATGTATAGTCGCTTTTTGTGATTGCATTGTTAATATAGAGGTAATTTTATTAAATTAAGCAGTAATGTATGGGTTGTTTTTTTGCTGAATATTAATGTTAATTTAATATTTGCATAACATTTTTTTAACAAAAAAACAATGAAACAGAGAGGACAAAAAAAGACTAAAGTTGAGGAAAAAAAATTGAAAGAAAAAAATAAAAAGAAAGAGTTTAATTTATATTATACGGAAGCAAATTTTAAAATTCAAAAAAAAGTTATTGAAAGGATAATTAATGAAATTAATAATGAAAACACACAAAATTTTTAATAATTATTAACAATTTAAATTATAGTATTATGAAAAAATTTTACAGAATTACTTTTTTACTTTTGCTGATAGCAATACAGGGACTTACAAAAATTTTTGCACAATGGGAGCAAACAGGTCCTTATGGAGGGGTAATTAATGCAATTGCCGTTAAGGAAAATAGTAATACAATTTTTGTTAAAGACAGAAACTTTCGTCTTGCACGCTCCTATGATTTAGGACAACACTGGGAACCCATTAACTCAAGTGCTTCTTTTCCCGGAAATTCTATTGTCTCTATGGGAGATTATATAATATCAGGTACACACGAATGCGCAATATCCAGATCTTCCGATGGCGGAACAACTTGGGAAAATGCCAACTCCGGCTATACTCCCGGCTTTGCTCCTAATATATTTCAAAAATGCGGTTCTCATTTATTTGCAGTGTATGATAATAAATTATTTATGTCCGGAGATACTGCAGGCACTTGGGCAGGCGTATTTACTTACGCCAGTAGTGATACTTATATAACAGCTGTTGCAGCAACAGATAGTGTGTTTTTTTGGGGGGATATGATTATACGCATGGTATATTCAGATCTTTAGATTATGGGAACACATGGGTAGAGTTGACACACGGATTAGAAATTCCGGGATATCCGGGGTTTTATGGAAGGCCTGAGTCTATCGTTGTGAGACATGACACTGTTTTAGTTTCATCGCCTTATTTCGGAGTAGTTATGTCCAAGGATAATGGAGATTCATTTTTTCCTGTTAATAGCGGTTTAGGAGGATTCCCTACGAATGCAAAAATGGTTTTTAACGGAGACTATGTGTATCTTGCGGTTGATGATAAGATTTATCGCTTTGATTTTAATACAAATAATTGGACATTATTCATAAGTGATAATTTCTATACTCGCGCACTTTATTCTAATAATGGATTATTATATGTTGCAACAAATTTTGGCATATTATCGATAGAGGATTCCGGAGGCACTGCAATTATTAACTCATTAAATAATAATGGTTTAAATTTTTATCGTGGTTCCAGTATGACTAAAATTAGTAATAACGTTTTTACCACAGGTTATGGTTTTGCATCTTATAAAACTAATGATAATGATACCAACTGGGTAACAATGACAACTATAGGAAATAGTGGAATATCATCTACTGCTGACAGCAGTCTTTTTATTGCTGCACCTCTAAAAAAATATTTACAATATTCTCATGATTTAGGGAATAGTTGGAAGCTTCTTTATCCCCAGGGTCAGAATAGTTATATAAACGGTGTAGAAAAAATTGGAGATACAATAATTATTGCTTCTCCGAGTGCGATGTATCGTTCAACTGATAACGGAAACAGTTTTCAAACTATAAACACAGGATTGCCGATTTCAAGTGTTACTAATATCCAAGGAGTAAGATATAATGGAAAAACTTTATATGCTCCGGTCTATGGAGAAGGTATTTATCGATCAACAGACAGAGGAACAACATGGGAGTATAGTGGTTTAAAAGACACGATATTCTTCGCTTTTGAATTTGCTTCTGTCGGTGGGGTTGATTTTATTGGAAGGTATAACGTTAGTCCGGAAGATGGTATTTACAGAACAAAAAATCAAGGAGTAAGTTGGGAAAAAGTTTTGGGAGGAAGTGATGGTAATTTAGGAATTTTTAAAATGTACTCGGCAGGTAATAAGATATTTGCAGCAACAATATTGAATTTGCCGAATGGAGATAAAATTAATAAACTGTATATGTCTGATGATTTAGGCGATACTTGGAATATTATATCTGATAATAGTTTTATTACTTCTGGTTCAGGTAGCTCTGCAAATGATTCCTTAGTTTTTTTCCCGGACGAAAATCGTATATACGTATCTACAAATTTTGGAAATAGCTGGATTGATATTACAGGGGACAATATGCCAAATGATATAAGATTTTCGACTTCTCTAATTACAGATAATAAAGTATATGTTGCTTCTAACAGATCTATATGGCAAAGAAACTTATCTGATTTTAAAGCTCCGGAGCTTGATACGATTCTCGGAACTGAATATCCGTGTATTGGGTCTGTAGAGACTTACAGTGTTCCCTATCTTCCGCTTGTTAATTACGATTGGCAAGTTCCTTCGGGTTGGGTAATTGTATCAGGACAAGGAACAAATACAATAACTGTGGAGGTTGGCAGCGGTACCGGTTTAGTTTTAGTTGTGCCGTCAAATGATTTCGGAATAGGTAATAGTCAGTATTTGTCAGTAATGCCGGTTTCTTCTATACCTGGTCAGCCAAATGAAATTTTCGGAAATGCAGCACCGGAAATTAATTCAACACAAACTTATAGTGTTGATGCAATTACAGGAGCAATGTATCAATGGGAATTTCCTTCGGGTTGGGTACAGACTTCCGGCGGAAACTCTAATCAAGTAACGGTTACCGTAGGAAATTCAAGCGGAGTGATAACTTGTACTCCGTTTAATGGCTGCGGTGTCGGAACAGCACAGACTTTGGCTGTTACTACAAGTACTGGGGTTAATGAAATAAACGAACATAATATTTTGCTTTATCCAAACCCTGTAAGTAATATACTTAAAATTAAATATCTTTCTGAGTTTAAAGATAAAATTAATGTTAGTATTACTGATATTACAGGTAAAGAGGTTTATAAAAATGAAATGATATCAAATTTACTTTATATAAATGTAAATAATTTCTCAAAAGGTGTTTATTTTGTACAATTAAAAAATTCAGAATCAAATGCAGTTTATAAACTTGTAGTTAATTAATTTTCACAGTTTAATAAGTAGATATAGGGCATAACCGGAATATCGGTTATGTCTTTTTTTATTTTAATGAGTATAATACCCTTAAAGAATCATTATTAAATCAGTCTGTAATTTATGACAAAAAAATGGTTGAAGATAAGAATTCCGTAAATTTATACGGAGCAAAAGGTATCGGCGAAATCGGTTTAGTACCTACGGCAGGTGCGGTTGCTAATGCTTTGTATCAATTTAATAAGGTGAGACGGTTTAAGTTGCCTTTATTACGATTAAAATAAATGGTCTCGGTGTGAATGATTCTGATAAACACGAAAAATCAAATAAAACTGATTATCTGTTTGTTATTTATTCACGCCGAGACTTTCAATACAAATTAATCCTGTTCCTGTTCCCTTTCAAATGCCTCAACAATAGGAGCCACAAGTCGATGCCTTACAATATCTTCTTTTGTAAAATCCACAAAACCGATACCTTCTATGCCTTTTAAAATTTTATAAACTTTTACCAAACCCGATTGTGTTTTTTTCGGCAAATCAATTTGTGTCATATCGCCGGTAACGATAAATTTGGAATTCTCGCCCATACGCGTCAAAAACATTTTCAGTTGCGGTACGCTTGTATTTTGGGCTTCATCAAGCACAACAACGGCATCGTTTAACGTTCGCCCGCGCATATATGCCAACGGAGCAATTTGTATAGTGGCTTGTTCAATCAATTTTGTTAATTTATTTCCGGGCAAAATATCGAGCAACGCATCGTAAAGTGCCTGTAAATAAGGGTCTAATTTATCTTTTAAATCACCCGGCAAAAAACCCAAATTTTCACCTGCTTCAACCGCCGGACGACTTAGAATTATTCGACGTACTTCATTGTTTTTCAATGCTTTTACGGCAAGTGCAACGGCAAGATAGGTTTTTCCGGTACCGGCAGGTCCCGTGGCAAAAATCAAATCTTTTTCTTCGTATAATTTTACGAATTTTCTTTGATTTTCCGAACGAGGTGCTATCGGTTTTCCGTTATTTCCGTAAATAATTATATTTTTTGATTTTGCGGCAGGTTTTATCTTTTCTTGAAAAATAAGTTCTATTTCCTTAGTACTTAGTTGATTATAGTGGTCGAGCCGAAGCTTTAAATTTTCGGTAAATACGGAAAAGCCGTCAACTTCTGTTTTTTCTCCGGAAATTTTTATTTCATTGCCGCGAAAAACCAATTTTAATTTCGGAAATAAACTTTTTATTCGTTCAATATTCTTACTGTCATTTCCGTAGAAATCGACTAACGAATCCGGGTCTAAATATATTTTTTTTTCAATCATTAAGTAATAATTTTGCGTTTGCAAAGTAACTATTTTTTTTATTCAACAACTAAAGTTTGCCGGTAATTACGCTAATATCAGACAGGAGTACGGATGATTTTTTTCTCGGAAGATTAAAGGGGAAAATTTTGACTGCCTGCAACAATATAACAATCATAGATTTAGCTCATAATATAGGGCAGCACAGCGTATCTCGCGCAGCATTTATTTTAAAAAACAGTTGGCGTGATTTTCCTGATAAAACAGTACATCTTATCGGCGTTGACAGCGAATGTAACGGTAAAAGGAAACATTTGATAGCCGAAATTAATAAGCAATTTTTTATTGTTTCCGATAACGGTTTATTGAGTTTGGTTTTTGAACCTTCCGAATTACAAAATGTCGTAAAAATTGAATTCTGTAACCGGGAAATTAAGATGACACCGGCATTATTTGCTTTTGCCGAAGCAGCTTGTGAAATTATTAAAGGCAAAAAAATTGAAGATTTAGGAAATACAACACAAAATATACAACGCATGTTAGCAATAAAACCTGTTTTTGATACTTCGTATATCCTCGGAAATTTGGTTTATACGGACAGCTACGGCAATGCAGTTTCAAATATTTCATTTGATTTATTTCAAGAAGTTGCCGGAGAACGTTCTTTTAAAATATTTGCGGGTACATTAAAAGACCCGATTGTTAAAATCAGTTTACGATATCAGGATGTTGAAGAAGGCGACGTAACGGCTGTTTTTAATTCGCTCGGATTGCTGGAAATAGCTATGAATAAAGGCGATTTAGCCAAATTAATGAATTTTGACAATAATACAAAAATACGTATAGAATTTTATGATTAAACGCATTGTAAAAATGGTTTTCCGGAAGGAAAATATTCAGGATTTTATCAAATTTACCGGTGAAATAAAAGAAACAATAAAAAATCACGAAGGTTGCTTGCATCTTGATATTCTGCAAGATAAAAAATATCCCGAAATATTTTTTACCTACAGTTGCTGGAATTCCGAAAAGGATTTGGCAAATTACAGGAAATCCGATTTTTTTAATAAGATTTGGCCCGAAACAAAAAAATGGTTTGCCGAAAAACCCCTTGCTTGGAGTACCGAAGTTGTGCATAAAACAGGAAAATTAAATTCTTTAGAAGAAAAATTTGCCTCTTTTGAGCGTATTCTCACAATTATGGACAGAATACGCAATGAATGTCCGTGGGATTCGGAACAAACAAACGAAAGTTTAAGAACTTTAACCATTGAAGAAACCTATGAGCTTGCCGAAGCGGTTTTGAAAAATGAACCCGAAAATATAAAAAAAGAACTCGGAGATTTGTTTCTGCACATAATTTTTTATGCCAAAATTGCCGAAGAAAAACAACAATTTGATATTGCCGATGTGTTAAATTCCATATCGAAAAAATTAATTTACCGACATCCTCATGTGTTCGAGAATAAAGAAGTTTCCGGCAGTAAAGAAGTCGCTGAAAATTGGGAAGAACTAAAACTGAAAGAAAAGAAAAACGGCAATAATAATTCTGTTTTGGGCGGAATTCCGAATTCTTTACCGGCAATGATAAAAGCCGTAAGAATGCAGGAAAAAGTGAGAGGCGTGGGTTTTGATTGGGAAGAAAAAGAACAAGTTTGGGATAAAGTGAAAGAAGAATTAGCGGAATTTGAAGCCGAATTGAAAGCCGGTAACGACAAAAAAGCCGAAGAGGAATTCGGCGATGTGCTTTTTGCAATGATAAATGCGGCACGCCTGTACGGAATTGACCCCGAAAGTGCTTTGGAACGTACCAACCAAAAATTTATAAAACGTTTTAATTATCTTGAAAACAATACGATAAAAAAGGGCTTATCGTTAAAAGATATGAGCTTGGATGAAATGGAAGCCGTTTGGCAACAGGCAAAAAAAGAAGAATAAGCGATTTTAGTATTTTCTTAAATCCGGACTTATTGTATCATAACCGTAATTTCCGGATTTTTTTTGTAAAATCATAGTGTAAACTTTCCGAATTAATACAAATTCGGCAACTAAACTTTCCGAATTAATACAAATTCGGCAAGTTTATTTGTTTTTATTTAAAAAATAAATTATCTTTGAATAAAATATCAAGCTATGTGGTATAAAAGATATTACGAAACAGTACCTGATTATTTTAAAAAAGGAAAGGTAAATTTGCTGTACGGGGCAAGGCGTGTAGGAAAAACAGAACTTATAAGAAATCTTTTAAAAGACATTTCGGGAAAAATTTTTACCGGAGAAGGAGATGATATTGATTTGGCAGGAATTTTAAGTTCTGAAAGTAAGTCGCAAATATTATCGGTTTTTGAAGATTTTGATTTTATTTTTATTGATGAAGCACAAAAGATTAAAAATATCGGGCAGGCATTAAAAATATTAGTTGATAATTTATCTGATGCAACAATTATTGCAAGCGGTTCGTCATCTTTTCGCTTGTCGTCGCAAGTAGGTGCTCCTTTAACGGGCAGAAGCAGTACAAATATGCTTTTTCCGATTTCATTGCTTGAATTAAAACATCAATTCGGAGGAATGCACATTGTACAAAATCTTGAAAACTATTTAATTTACGGCATGTATCCCGAAGTTTTAAATATAAAAAATACAAAGGATAAAATTTCGTATCTGCTTGAATTAAGGAATTCATATCTTCTGAAAGATATTCTTGAATTGGAAAATGTCAGAAATTCTGCCACAATGTATGATTTGTTGCGTTTAATTGCATTTCAAATAGGAAATGAGGTTTCATTAAGTGAACTCGGAAATTCTTTGGGTATTGCAAAACAAACGGTCGGTCGTTATCTGGATTTGCTCGAAAAATCGTTTATAATAAAAAAAGTAGGAGGGTTTTCACGTAATTTAAGAAAAGAAATTACCAAAACAAACCGTTATTATTTTTCGGATAACGGAATACGTAATGCAATTATAAACAATTTTAATCCTATTGAAATGAGAAATGATACGGGAATGCTTTGGGAAAATTTTATGTTTACCGAACGAATAAAAAAACAACATTATCATAAAATATTCAGTAATAATTATTTTTGGAGAACTTATGACCAAAAAGAAGTTGATTTAGCGGAAGAGCGTGAAGGAAAACTTTTCGGTTATGAATTTAAATGGCGAAATAAAAAAAATAAAATACAAAAAGAATGGCTCGAAACATACAAAAACTCAAGTTTTGAGATTATACATAAAGATAATTTTTTACATTTTGTAACTTAAGGACAGTCGGTATTTTAGGTATTGACTTGCGGATTTAGATTCTAATCCCAATCCAATAAACGCCTTTCGCCGGTAAGTTTTTGTATGTCGGATATTTCCTGTGAAACTTCCAGTACGCCTTTATAATTATTATTTTTATCTCTTACGGCAAAATATTGAATTAAAACAAACTTTTTGCCCATGGGAATCCAAAAACTTGCCGAATCTTTTTCGCCCGACTTAAACGATGCAACAATCTTATTTACAACCGATACGCTTTCGTGCGGATGGCAATTTTGCACCGTTCTGCCGATAACACCGGCGGTGCGGGGAAAAATTCTGTGTTTCGGTGTCGAAAAAAATTTAACAATATTATTTTCGTCAACAAAGGTAATATCTACCGGTAAATGATTGAAAACCAATTCAATTTGTTCTAAAGTCATTTCGCCGGTTGCAAATTTTATCAGCCCTTTTTTGTCTTCCGAATTAATATAATTGCCGGCTTTCCGTTTTTTTTCAATTTTCGGAATTTTTACGTAAGGAAGCTCAAATTCCTGCATTTGCAAAAGCATATTCCGGAAAATTTCGGCATTAAGCGTTTCCGCCGCAACGGGAAATAAGACACTTTCTTCTCTGAAAATAATTGTGTTGATATTGAAATAAACTTTGCTGCTTATTTTGTTAAACAGTTTTAAATCAAACGGTTTGCTTTGCAGTATTTCAATCGTTTTTTTTATATTTTTTCGAATATCGTCGTGGAACGACCACATTAATTTAAGGCATCGGTACTGTTCCCAATTTTTTTCAATTTCGGGAAATAAAATATTTTCTTTTACGGTGTAATGAACGGTAAATTTTTCGAGTTCAAGAAATTTTGTTTTAAGAATTTGCAGTAGTTCAGGTTGTTCATTTTTGTTTATTTCTTTAATGTATTTGCTTGTTTCCGCAAGTAATTTTTTTACGCCTTTGTTGTTTTTTTCCAGCAATTCGATAATCGAATTTTCGGGATATTTGTATTTTTCGTATTCCGAAAGGGCTTTGTAGAGTATGTTAAAGAGTTTGTTCGATGCTGTTTTTATTTTTTCGATATCTTTTTCTTTTTCAAAAATTTTATCGAAAGCCGCAATAATATCTTTCGGTGAAAAAAAAGTTTCGAGAATGTCATACTCTTTCAGCAGCTCCGAACCTTTTTTCCCTTCAATAAGACCGATAAAATAATCGGTAATTTGATTGACTCTTTTTTTGTAATTTTCCGTAAATTCCGACATAATTCTGCAAAAGTATAACAAATATTTTTGTTATGAATTAAATTTCTTTCATAAGATTTTCAATTTTTTCATAAGTTTCTTTACTGACCGATGCCAAAGGCAAACGAACATATTTTTTGCAGATACCGAGAATTTCCAAAGCGGCTTTTACGCCTCCGGGATTTCCTTCTGAAAATAAGGTGTTTGTAAAGTCAATTAGTTTATAATGAAGCTGTTGTGCTCTTTTTATGTCGTATTTTAATGCCGCTCTTACCATATCGGAAAATTGTTTCGGATAAGCATTTGCCGTTACGGAAATTACGCCGTTCATACCCAGCGAAATGTAGGGCAGGGTATAGGTATCGTCGCCGGAAAGGACGATAAAATCGTCGGGTTTATTTTTCAAAATTTGCATTACTTGGTTTAAATTTCCGGATGCTTCTTTTATTGCAATAATATTTTTGAAATCGTTTGCCAATTTTAAGGTTGTTTCGGCAGAAATATTAACGGATGTTCGTCCCGGAACATTGTATAAAATTATCGGAACGGGTGTTGCCGCCGCAATATTTTTGTAATGGATGTACAAACCTTTTTGTGTGGGTTTGTTGTAATACGGTGCAGCAGAAAGAATTGCCGTAATATTTGAGAAGTCGGTTTTTTTTATTCTGTTTATAATTGCCTGCGTATTATTTCCGCCGATTCCGAAAACTATCGGCAGTTTATTTTCCGAAATTTCGACAACATAATTTAAAACGGTTTCTTGTTCCTGCACGGAAAGTGTAGGATTTTCGCCGGTTGTTCCCATTACGACCAAGAATTCAACACCGCCGTTTACGATGTGCTCGGTAAGTTTTTTCAGTGCGGTAAAATCAATACTGTCGTCGTTTCTGAACGGTGTAACCATTGCAACACCGGTTCCTTTCAGTTTGTTTTGCATCGGTAAGTTTTTTTGTTTAATAAAGTAAGCAATATTTGTTGCAAATATACAAACGGTTCTGCTTTTTTATTCTTTATTTTTCGTATAAAGTTTATGAAATCGGTATTTTTTGAGACAGTTATACTTTTCGTAATTTTCCGTAATTTTTTTAAATCTGTCGGGATATTAAAATCTTCGGGATTTATGTTTGCATCGGCAGCAGCATCTAATATCCATCTTTCTATAGCTTTCGGTTTTAAAAATAAAATGTATTGATTAGAATTCTTTTTATATTTTAAAATTATGTTATCCGGTTCATCACAACTGTCAAAATCATTAAAAAAATCTAAACTTTTGCCTTTATCGTAATCAACAATTCCTACAATTATTTTGTTGAAATCGTTTAATTGATTTTTCATTGAACGAACTAATTTGGAAACTGCTCCCTTTTTTTCAATTAGTTTGGGAGGGATTTCCAGAATGTCAAGTAATAATTTATCGGTATGCCCTTCAGTAAAAAATCGTACATTACTGTTCATCGGAAAGAAAATTATCTAAATTAAAAAATACTTCAATATCATCTTCAAGAATTTTATTAATTTGTTCTTTACT
>CAZCPV010000060.1:0-13474 GCA_964500765.1 uncultured Draconibacterium sp. | reverse complement strand
TGTGAAATTTAAAGAAATTGTCTTTAAATTTTTCAGCAACGACAGCCGTCAGTTTCGGATTAAAATTTTCGGCTACGGCATTAATTTCTTCATCGGCATTTTTCACCGATTTAATGTAACTTACAAACCAAGCATTTCCCAATCTGAAATTATTTAATATCGGAAAAGTATTCGGATCAACTATTATATATTTGGTATTCAGCATATTAACGGCATTTAAATTAGATAATGCAAGCATTACGTCTTGTTCACTGAGGTCTTTTTGCTGAAGTGTTTGTATTAAATATGAAATTTCATTTTTCAACACTCTGTCGATTAAATCTTGATACCGACGAAGTTTTGCTCCGTGGTAACCGCCTACGGATTTATGAAAATAAGAAGTACTTGCATCATTAAACGGACTTACCGTAAGATTTAAAACTCTGAAATCCGGGTCTTTATCTTTCAATATAAATTTATCGGCTTCGGTTTTTTTGAAAGGTTGTTTTTCTTTTCTTGCGGAAACAAAATCTTCACTGTTTAAATATCGGCTGTCCACAAAAGCTAAATCGACAAAAACAGCAAGTCCTATAATAAGCATAAGCCATTCTTTTTTTATCTTTTCGGAAACATAAGCCCATATTGCTCCGGCACCGATTAAAATAAACATCAAAGACCTGAAAGCATCGCTGCGGAATAATGATGCTCTGTCTTTTTCTAATGCACTCACAAGTTCTTGAGGCCAATTTTTAAACATTTGAGCATCATTCGATGATTTAAAAGACAAAATACCGGGTATCAGTAAAATAAGAATTACACCGCCCAAAATAACCAAAGACCATTTTAAAGCATTTAAAATTTCTTTTTTCTCAGTCTTTTTTTCAATAATATTTTTTAATGCCAGAATACCGAGCAGAGGCATGGTAAATTCCGCAATTACCAAAATCATGGATACGGTACGGAATTTATTGTACATCGGAAAATAATCTAAAAACAAATCGGTTAAAAAATTAAAATTTTTACCCCACGCTAACAGTATTGAAAGCAATGTTGCCGTAAAAAGCCACCACTTAATATTTCCTTTTACAATAAACATCCCTAAAACAAATAAGAAAATTACCAAGGCACCTATATAAACAGGGCCTGATGTAAAAGGTTGCGGCCCCCAATATAAAGGCATATTTTTTATAATATTGTCGGCATTCGGAGCACCTAATTTTTTAAGTTGTTTATAAGTATTCGACTCTTTATCCAAGCTGCCTGTAGAAGCTCCGCCCATTAAATCGGGTATCAATAAATCAAAGGTTTCCAATTTTCCGTAACTCCACGCCGTAGCATAATCTTTATCCAAACCCGAAGTTTTATTGTGTTGATTGTCCGTTAATTCAGATTTTCCTCTTATGGAATCTTTTCCGTAATCATAAGTTGTAATTATTTGCGAAAAATTTGTTGAAACGGCAATTAAAGCTCCGGTCAACAAAAATACGGATGCCTTTAAAAACTTTTTATAGGTTTTATTTTTATAGGTATAAATTAATTCAAAAACCAAATAAACTAAAACAATAATAAGCGTATAATAAGTTATTTGAAGATGATTTACCAGTAATTGCAAAGCAAGAAAAACAGTTGTTACCAATGTTCCTTTTAAAATATCTTTACGATAGGTATGATAAATTCCGGCAACTATCGGTGCCGTAAAAGCCAGTGCTGCAACCTTTGTAATATGCCCGGCTTCTATAATTATAAAAAAATAAGTCGAAAAGCCGAAAGCTACAGCACCGACAATACTCAGCCAAGGATCGACTCCGAAAAGCAATAATGCGATAAAAAAACCGAATAACAACATAAAAACAAAACTTGCAGGCCGCATTTTATGTCCTAAATCTATAATTTCATATAAATACTTCGTCACATTTGAAGGGTTATAATTGGTTACAAGATAGGAAGGCATTCCGCCGAACATCGAATTTGTCCAAAAAGAATGTTCTCCGGTATTTTTTTCATACTGACGAATTTCATTTGCTCCGCCCAACCATGTTTTTTTATCGTGTTGAACTAATTTTTTCCCTTCAATTTGCGGATAAAAATAAGACAAAGACAAAAATAAAAACAGAACAACTCCTACAATATACGGTAAATATTCAGTACGCTTTTTATTCATCTGATTCCAATATTAACGGTTAAAATTATTAAATTAAAAAAACAAAGCACAAATGTAACATTTATAAAACATTTCTCAAAACAACCGATATTAATTCTGATATTCATATTTACGAAAAAGGAAAACATATTTACCGGGTACAGCCGACTTTACCTTCATCACACTATATTTTGGGTGATGTAAATCCGGCTTTTCCGAGAAGAATTATTGAAAGCATTATTGATTTTATCGAAAACTTAGAAAAAGTGATTCCGGGAATTGCTGCCGATGATAACTTAGTTTATGCTCCCGAAATTAAATTCTACTCTAATATTTTGGATAATACGAAATTCAAAAATATGAAATTTGCGGGAGATTGTTCCGGCTTAACTCGTTCAATAATTTATGCAACCGCACACGGTTGGATGATTGCCGATGCTGTTCAAAATATTGATTAAAGTATATTTTTATTCGGAAACTTCAGTCGAAAACTTTTTTAAATTTCTTTTCTCCACGCGTTTTGAAATTCCTATACCTACTTCATACAAAATCCATAAAGGAAGACTTACCAATATTTGAGAAAAAATATCCGGCGGTGTAATAATTGCCGATAAAGCTAAAATCACAACTAAAGAATGTTTACGATATTTTTTTAAAAATTTCGGTGTTACCAAACCGATTTTACTTAAAAAGAAAATCAAAATCGGCAATTCAAAAACAACGGCTGAAGCCAAAACTACGGACGTAAACGTTTGAATATAAGAGTTTAAGTTAATTTTATTTACAACTTCATGACTCACATTATAGGTTCCCAAAAAATTCATCGATAAAGGTACAATTATGTAATATCCGAATAAAGCACCGAGCGAAAACAAAAACGAAGCAAAAAATACGGCACCTCTGCTGTGTTTAATCTCCTTTTTTTTCAAAGCCGGTTTTAAAAATCGCCAAAATTCATTAAAAACAAACGGAAACGCAACAACCAACCCGACAATTAAAGATACGGTAATATGTGTCATAAACTGTCCCGTCATTTTTATATTAATAATACTGAACGGTTTTTGATTTATGCAAATAGATTTAAGCCCCAGCATATCACCGATACGGCACATTGTCCTGTTCGTAATAAAATCAGGCATTTTCGGTGCAAGCAGAACATCGTTAAAAATAAAATTCTTAAAGAAAAAAGCGGCAAAAGCAAAAATAATAATATATAAAATTGAACGTATTAAATGCTTACGCAATGCTTCCAAATGCTCCAAAAACGACATCTCATTCGATTTTTTCTTCCCCATTCTTTATTTTATTCTGAATTATTTTAAACTATTTTTAATATAAATTTCGTCAAAAATTTTCCGATTCACCGGCTAAACAAATCCCTCTTTCAACATATCGTGAATATGCACAATTCCCAAATAATTTTCTCCGTCGCAAACAACCAACGAAGTTATATTATTTTTTTTCATCAACTCAAACGCTTCAACAGCAAAGGTATCGGGATGTACTTTTTTCGGATTACTGCTCATAATATCTTTTGCGGTAATACTTTCCAATGAATTTGTTTTCGCCAACATACGTCTCAAATCACCGTCCGTAATAATTCCCGCTAATTTATTATTTCCGTCTAATACTGCTGTTGCTCCTAATCTCTTTTCCGAAATTTCAATAATAACATCTTTTAATCTTGCATTAATAGTTACCTGAGGAGTTTCATTCATTTTATACAAATCATCAACACGCAGATACAAACGTTTCCCCAAAACTCCTCCGGGATGGAATTTAGCAAAATCTCTGTCGGAAAAATTCCCTACATCCAACAAACTTACAGCCAAAGCATCGCCCATAACAAGTTGAGCCGTTGTACTGGATGTAGGTACTAAATTATTCGGACACGCTTCCGACTCAATCGTTGTTTTAATAACATAGTCGGCTTGCTTTGCAAGATACGAATCGGTATTTGAAACAAATGCAATCAAAATATTTCCGAAGCTCTTTATATAAGGTACCAAAACTTTTATTTCCGGAGTATCCCCGCTTTTGGATAAACAAATAACAACATCATCGGGTCGTACAATACCCAAATCACCGTGAATTGCATCGGCGGCGTGCATAAAAACCGAAGGTGTTCCCGTTGAATTTAATGTCGCCGTAATTTTTTCCGCAATAATTGCACTTTTACCGATTCCCGTAATAATAACCCGCCCTTTACTTTCATGAATCAAATTAACACATTCCGCAAATGTATTATCAATAAAATCTCTTAATTTTGAAACAGATTCCGATTCTTTCCGTATAACTTCGAGTGCGGTTTTAATAATTCGCTGAAAGTTTTTCACAATTTTTTTTTATTTTTTTTGCAAAAATAGTTTTTTGTCTGATTTTATTTTTAATTTAGCTACAAATATATTTAAATAAATTACAAACAATATTAAATATCACAGGAAACAGAGAATAAAAAATGGATGTTAAAAATTTAAATTTAAGTAAAATACTTCAAAAAAATTTCGGCTTTGATACTTATAAAGGTGAACAGGAAGAAATTATCAGAAATGTATTAAACGGGAAAGATTCTTTTGTATTGATGCCTACGGGCGGAGGCAAATCTTTAACTTATCAACTCCCGTCGTTAATTGTTGAAGGAACTGCAATTGTTATTTCACCGCTTATTGCTTTGATGAAAAATCAAGTTGATGCAATGAGAGGGTATAACAAAGATGATGCAATAGCCCATTTTATGAACTCTTCCTTAAATAAAACTCAACTTAAGCAAGTTCGTGAAGATGTCAGAGACGGAAAAACCAAACTTTTATACGTTGCACCGGAATCACTTACAAAAGAAGAAAATACGGAGTTTTTAAAATCTGTTAAAATATCTTTTTATGCTATTGACGAAGCCCATTGTATTTCGGAATGGGGACACGATTTCAGACCGGAATACCGAAAAATAAGACCGATAATCGATGAAATAGGAAGAGCACCGATAATTGCACTTACTGCCACGGCTACTCCTAAAGTTCAACACGATATTCTGAAAAATTTAGATATTTTGGACGCAACCGTTTTTAAAGCATCTTTTTACAGATCAAATTTATATTATGAAGTACGCCCGAAAGTAAAACCCGAAAAACAAATTATTAAATTCATTAAACAAAATAAAGGTAAATCCGGTATTATTTACTGCTTAAGCAGAAAAAAAGTCGAAGAACTTGCCGAAGTCCTGCAAGTAAATGATATAAAAGCACTTGCATACCATGCAGGTATGGATTCAAAAACGCGTTCATTACATCAAGATATGTTTTTGATGGAAGAAGTGGACGTTATTGTCGCAACCATTGCTTTCGGAATGGGAATTGACAAGCCCGATGTTCGTTTCGTTATACATTACGATATTCCTAAAAGTTTGGAGGGCTATTACCAAGAAACCGGAAGAGCGGGAAGAGACGGAGGCGAAGGAAAATGTATCACGTTCTACAGCTATAAAGACATTCAAAAACTTGAAAAATTTATGCAGGGCAAACCGGTTGCCGAACAGGAAATAGGCAAACAACTTCTGCTGGAAACCATTGCTTATGCCGAAACTTCTGTGTGCCGACCGAAAGTTTTACTGAACTATTTCGGTGAAAAATTAGAAGAAGATTGCGGAAATTGCGACAACTGTTTAAATCCGAAGAAAAAATTTGAAGGTAAAGAATATTTGCTGCAATTTTTGGAAGCAGTTGATGAATTAAACGAACAATATAAAAGCGACCACATTGCCAATATCCTTGCCGGAAATGCAACATCAGCCATAAAATCTTTTAAACACGATAATTCGGAACTTTTCGGTTCCGGCAGCGAAAAAGATGCAAAATTCTGGGAATCAATTGCAAGACAAGAGCTTATTAACTATTTCTTAGAAAAAGATATTGACCAATACGGAATTTTAAAAATAACCGAAAAAGGAAGAGAATTTCTTAAAAAACCTTATTCGATTGAAATAACGGAAGCCCATCGCTATGAAGAAGACGATGATGATGATAATATTCAACTGAAACAAGGAAACGGAAGCGGTGCCGGTGACGAAATTTTGTTTAAAATGCTGAGAGGTTTAAGAAAAGACCTTTCAAAAAAAATGGATGTCCCGCCCTATGTTATCTTTCAAGACCCGTCATTGGAAGACATGGCAACTCGTTATCCCGTTACACTCGAAGAACTAACCTCAATACAAGGTGTAGGACAAGGAAAAGCACAAAAATACGGTAAAGAATTTGTAAAACTTATTGCTGAATACGTTGAAGAATTCAATATCGACAGACCGCAAGATTTAATCGTAAAATCCGTAGTAAAAAAATCAGGCGTAAAGGTTTACATTATACAAAATATCGACAGAAAAGTAAATCTGACAGATATTGCAAAATCCAAAGGGCTGTCAATGAATGAGTTACTTACAGAAATAGAAGCAATTATAAATTCCGGAACAAAATTAAATATTGATTATTACATTGATTTAACCGTTGATGAAGAAAATATTGACGAAATTTATGACTATTTTTCAGAATCTGAAAGTGACTCGGTAGAAGAAGCACTAAAAGAACTCGGGGAAGATAATTTTACCGAAGAAGAAATTCGCCTGGTTCGTATTAAATTTATGTCGGAAATGGCAAACTAAATATATATATTAAACCATTTAAAAAACTTTGCATCAGTTAATTTTGCAAAGTTTTTTAGTATTTGAATACCCTAAATTTATGAATAAACATTATTTATTAATTTTATTATTCATCATTTTTTCATTTCACTCCGAATCGCAAACCAAAGTAAGAGGAGAAATTATTGATTCCGAAACACTCGAAGGAATTCCTTTTGCAAGTATTGTTTTTTCGGGTACAACCGTCGGTTGCGTTTCCGATTATGACGGTAATTTTTTTATAAAATCGAACAACTCGTCGAAATTCTTGATAATAAGTTGCATAGGATATACAAACGATACCGTAAAAATAAAACCGAACAGTTATCAAGAAATAAAAATACTGCTGAAACCCGATTTATACAATATCGGAGAAATAATCGTTAAACCCGGAAAAGACCCCGCACTTATACTTATAAAAAAAGTTATACGAAATAAAAAAAAGAATAATATAAATAAATTAAAAACATACAGCTACGAACAATATTCAAAACTCGAAATTGATTTAAACAATTTTAACCCGAATATTGAAAATAACAAATATCTCAAAAATTTTAAAACTGCTTTTGCCGGTACGGATACATCTGCCGCAACCGGGAAAAAATATATCCCGCTTCTGCTTTCCGAAACTGTATCGGATTATTATTTTCAAAATTTTCCTCGCCACAGAAAAGAACACATAAAAGCAGCAAAAATTTCGGGTATCGACAATTTAAGTGCAAGTAAATTTACCGGACAAATGTACGTTGACTTTAATTTCTATAAAAGTTACATCCGAATTATCGATAAAGAATTTGTAAGCCCTTTGTCGCTTTCTGGACCGATGGTTTACAACTACTTCATAATAGACACGGCATTGATTGACAACTCCTTATGCTACCACATGACATTTAAACCCAAACGAAAACACGAATATACTTTTCAAGGCGATATGTGGATTGCCGATACAAGTTTTGCCCTCAAACGTATTGATGCAAATATGTCGAAAACGGCTAATATGGATTTTGTTTCCGATTTCTATGTCAAAAAAACTTACAGGAAAACAGATACCGGTTTTTTCTTTCCCGCAGAAGAAGAATTTTTTATTGATTTCAACATTTCAAAAGTAACAGCCGGATTTTTCGGAAAAAAATATATCTCGCGAAAAAATATAAAACTAAATCCTGAATTTCCGAAAAATTTCTTCCCGCCGACAGAATTCAGAGACATCGAAATCGACGATAACGCACAAAATCAGGACTCTTCCGAATGGACAAAGCTAAGACACAGAAACTTAACAAAAAAAGAACAACAAATATACCGAATGGTTGACTCCGTGAAGCAACAACCGACTTTTCGAAAAGTTGAAAATTTCGTATATCTGCTCGGCACCGGTTATTTAAAACGAAAATACATCGAACTCGGACCGTATTACAAACTGTTCAGCCGCAATGCCCTCGAAGGAACTCGTTTTCGTATCGGATTCAGAACAAGCAATAATTTCAGCAAACATATTGAACTGAACGGATATACCGCATACGGGACAACAGATAAAAAAATAAAATACGGCGTAGGCACAAAAATAAAAATAGCACGCCGACCGTGGACACTTGCCCGTATAAATTTCAGCGATGATTTAATACAACTCGGTGCAAACCTCGGCGATTTCGGTTCCGATAATATTTTCTCCGTTTCCGGAAAAAATGACAAACTCCTGCACATACAAAATTTTGAAGCCGGTATTGAAAGAGATATTTTTAAAAGTTTAACGGGAAAACTGTTTTATACCCGAAAAAATATTATGCCCACCGACAGCATGCTTTTTTACACACCCGAAAACAATTCTGTTTCAAATATTTACACATCCGAATTTACGGTCAGTGCCCGGTTCGGTATCAACGAAGAATATATTTCGTCGGTTTTTAATCGTCAAAGTTTCGGTTCATTATATCCGATTATCGAAATCCGATATACGGCGGGAATTCCGGAAATTTGGAAAAGTCAATACCGATATCAAAAACTCACAATCGGATTAAGGCATTTTATAAACTACGGATTCTTCGGAAAAACAATTTATTATATCGAAGCCGGAAAAATATTCGGCACCGTTCCCTACCCTTTGCTGAAATTACACGAAGGCAACACCGGAATTGCCTACAATATGCGTGCTTTTAAATTAATGAATTACTACGAATTTGCAAGCAACGAATATGTCGATTTTTTTGCCGAGCACCATTTTAACGGTTTGATACTAAACAGAATACCGCTTTTAAGACGACTGAAATTCCGAGAAGTGGTTTATGCCGAAGGCGTTTGGGGAAATTTAGACGAAAAAAATATGCAAATACTGCAATTCCCTACAACCCTTTCCGACGTAAAAATTCCGTATATCGAAATAGGATTAGGTGTAGAAAATATCTTAAATTTTTTAAGCATCAACTATTTCAGAAGAATAACGCACATACATAAACCCGGCATCCGAAAAAACGGAATTTTCTTGGGATTTCATGTTAATTTTTAGTATTATTTTCCGTATTTCTTCTTTCTGACAAAGAAAACAACAAAACCGAAAATAAAAACTAAAAGCACCGGAAGCACAACGTTTATAAGCTGAATAACAAAGCGATTTTCCACTACCTTATTATGATTCAGCAATCGCATTTTTAATTCCCGCGACCGAATGGTCATCAAACCGGCATCATCGCATAAATAATTTACGGCATTTAATATAAATTCCTTATTACCTTGGAAAATATGTCGTGTAAACCTATCAAACCCAATCGGATACGGTTTTCCGTCATGCGAAACTTCATTTCTTATAATATCGCCGTCGCTTACAACAATTATTTTTGCCGGTTTACTTTCGGTAAGAACATCTGCCGAACTGATATTCGGAAAATATTTCTCAATCGGTCGATTTTTAAAAACAGAAGTAAATTTCCCTTCCGCCAAAACAGACAAATTCTTCCTTCCGCCGTGCATCTCATTATCCGTCGGCATGTGGTTAACCTGTTCCAAACTTATTTTTGCCGGTATCGGGTCTTTTTTCGTATTCGGCGAACTCCGCAGCAAAACCGTCCTTTTTACGTTTTTATTATATCCTACGGTATCAATCGTACTTACAAACTCTGTTTTTATATAATTTAAATATTTAGAAATCACATGATTATTGTCAGAAACAATAACCGGGAAATAATACCAAGGAAAAGTTTTAATATACGGTTTCCCGTCGGGTCCTTCCGTAGTAATTCCGATTGCCGAAGAAAATTTATCCAAAAGTAAATCTTTATTTACGCGAAATCCGTATTGAAACAACATATCGTCCAAATTATTATCCTGCGGCAAGGCAATGGTCGAAGACGTAATAAACAAACTGTCGAGATTGGTATCTGTTCCGTCAAGAAACCACAGCACATTCCCGCCTTTCATTATGTATTGGTCTATCACAAATTTATCCTGCTCGGAAAATTTCTTCATCGGCTTGGCAATAATTATTGCTTTAAATTCATCCAATATACCCGGCATACCGCCGATTTTTCCGGTTTTAACCGTGTAATACTCCGACAATACGGTCGAAATATCCATTACTTGATATTCGTTCAGTTCGCCGTGTCCTTCAATGAAAGCAATTTCAGGTTTTTTATTTCGACTTAATTTCTGTATCGCATTGGTCAGTTCATACTCCAAAGATTGTACTGAATTATTTACGTTTTCTTCACTTTCGGGAGCCGAACCGGCTGCATTTTTCAACAAATTTACGGCAATCTCTTTTCCTTTGTATGAAATTAAAGCTCCGGGAAAAACCATTTTTGTCGATGTTTTCCCGTCATCACTTACTTCACTCGTTTCAATAGGTAAAAGTCCTTTATCCGTCAAACTTTTATACAAACCGAAACGCACTTCCTTATCCTTGCTTTCGGCAGGGTCGATAAATTCATAATCCAAATTTTCTCCCGCATATACTTTAAATTCGTCTAACTCTTCTTTTATATTACGTTCATAATTTTTCAGAGTCATAGGCAAGCCGGTACCGGTCAAATACACTTTCACATACACTTTATCTTTCAAATTTTTTAAAATATTTTTAGTATATGAAGAAAGCGTATATCTTCCTTCCGAAGTTAAATCAAATCGTAAAAATTTGACAGACAACAAATAAGCGACTATAATAATCAATAAATATGAAATAATCAATCGAAGTATCTTATTTTTAATTTTCATTTCAATGATATATTTTTTCTAAAAAATTATTTTTATTTTCCGAAAATACCTTTCTTAAAAATTTTACTTTTTATGCCCGCTTTTCCAAAACATATTTTGTCGAAACAATAAATATAGCCGAAACAGCAACAAAATAAATAATATCTCGAGTATCCAAAACACCTCTGCTCATCGATTTGTAATGTGCCGAAATTCCCAACCCGTCAATAATATTCCGAAAGTTTCCCCAAACATCTAAATTGCTTACCGCTTCAAATCCGATATAAAAGAAAAAAGAAACAATCATGGAAAGCAAAAATGCAATAATCTGATTTTCAGTAATCGCCGAAGCAAAAACGCCCACAGCCACATACAATGCCGCCAAAAAAAACAAACCGATAAACGAGCCCCAAAAAGCTCCGGTATCAATATTCCAAACCGGATCGCCGAGCAATCCTGCGGACACAAAAAAGATTAAAGCAGGAAGCAAAGAAAAAATTACCAAGGCAACTCCGGCAGCATATTTGGCAAAAATAATTTGCAAATTTGACATCGGTCCGGTATAAAGCAATTCGATCGTTCCCGTACGTTTCTCATCGGCAAAAAGACGCATCGTTACCGCCGGAACCAAAAAAAGAAAAACCCAGGGTGCCATAAAAAAGAACGTATCCAAATCGGCATAACCGCTGTCAAGAATATTATATTCGCCCGGAAATACCCACAAAAACAAGCTGTTAGCAATTAAAAACACGGCTACGACAATATAGCCCGTTAATGAACTGAAAAACGACGTAATTTCTTTCTTAAAAATAATACCGGCAATCTTAAAATTATAAAAACTATACATTTCCTCTGTTTTTTATCAAACAATTCCGAAAGAATGACAAAATTAATAATTATTTCCGGTTTTCCTCGTTTAAAAAATTTGAAACGACAGGACATTTTTTTTACTTTTGTCAAACTTGAAAAAATTATAAGACTGAAATATGAATTTTGATTTTACCGAAGAACAACTGATGCTGAAAGATGCAGCAAGAGATTTTGCCCGCACGGAATTATTGCCGGGCGTTATCGAACGCGACGAACATGAAATCGAACCTGTCGAACAACTGAAAATGATGCAGGAAATGGGCTTTATGTCCATGATGACCGACCCTAAATACGGAGGAGAAGGGATGGATACCATATCGTATGTCCTCGCTATGGAAGAAATTTCAAAAATCGATGCAGCAGCAGCCGTTGTTGTTTCTATTCAAAATTCTTTGGTAAATTGGATACTCGAATACCACGGAAATGAAGAACAAAAGCAAAAATATCTGGTTCCTATGTGTACCGGAAAAGCATTCGGAGCTTTTGCACTTTCCGAGCCCGAAGCCGGCTCCGATGCCACAAAACAAAGAACAACAGCAATTGATAAAGGTGATTATTATTTAATGAACGGTATTAAAAATTGGATATCAAATGCCTCAATTGCCGATTATTTTATCGTTTTTGCCCACACACATCCCGAAAAAAAACATCACGGTATAAACGCATTTATTGTTGAAAAAGGAACTCCCGGTTTTGAAATCGGACCCAAAGAAAATAAAATGGGATTGCGTGCCTCGCATACCCATTCTTTGATATTTAACGATGCAAAAATCCCGAAAGAAAATCGTATCGGCGGCGACGGTTTCGGATTTAGCTTGGCAATGCAGGCACTAAACGGCGGTCGCATGGGTATAGCAGCCCAAGCACTCGGCATTGCACAAGGTGCTCTTGATTTGGCTCTTCAATATTCAAAAGAACGTAAAGCATTCGGAAAATTACTTTATGAACATCAATCTGTTGCTTTTAAATTAGCAGAAATGGATATTCGTACCGAAGCTGCCCGAAATTTAGTTTATAAAGCGGCGTGGCTGAAAGATCAACATAAAAATTACAATAAAGCAAGTGCCTCAGCAAAATATTTAGCCGCAGAAACAGCCATGTATGTTACTACGGAAGCCGTTCAAATTCACGGCGGTTACGGTTACGTAAAAGAATATCATGTCGAACGCCTGATGCGTGAAGCAAAACTGACACAAATCTATGAAGGCACATCCGAAATTCAAAAAATTGTTGTTTCGAGAGATTTATTAAAGTGATTTTAAAAACTGCATAAGGAACATTAGAAGCAAACAGAAAGTTATTACACCTTATGTTTCCTTATGTGTCTTATGTGGTTTAAAAATCAGTTCAAATTTTCATTTGTAACATCATCAAAAGTTTGGTAATACTGATCAATCATAGTAAGAACTTGATTAATCGTATATTTCCGCAAACTGTTTAAATAAGGTGTAAGAAAATATAAAAGATTATTACTTGCAATCAAAGCTAAATAATATCCGGGATAATTATTTAACAAATGATTTAAAATTTTTTTCAAATCATTATCGAATGCTATTTTAGTTTCAACCATTTTAATTAATTAATGCTGTCGCAATTAAAATTTTGATTACTGACTTTATATTTCGTACCGCAATTATGCG
>CAZCPV010000059.1:0-13642 GCA_964500765.1 uncultured Draconibacterium sp. | reverse complement strand
GAGAAAACAGCAAGAATAAAACAGTAAAAAAAAGATTATTTCTTTGCATTTTTTGGGTTTTTAAAAAAAAGTATTTAATTTAGATTTTCAAATATAGATATTATTTATTAATTTTCATAATTATTTGAAATCCGAAAAACCGAAACACCAAAGAGTTAAGATTGCCTAAATATGATTTTCAACATTTTACAGCTGTTTTATCTTATTATGTTTTTCAAATAATAAAAAGTACGAATGTGAAAAAACATCAATTTATATATAAAATTTTCTTATTGAGTATTTTCTTTTTTCCAACTGTTTTAAGTTTCGGACAAATGTCCGAAAAGGATAAAAAAACAGTCAGCCGATTTGTAAATGAAGCAAATAATTATATTGAGAATGATAATATTAAAAAAGCTGCAAACTCATATTACAAAGCCGGATTATACTGTTTTGAAAAAAATCAAGGCAAAAAAGCTATTCCGTACCTCAAAGAATCCGCAAATTTATACGGAAAAGATAAGGATTTTAAAAAAGTAATGAAAATATACAGTAATATCGGCTTAATATATTCTAATCTTGACCAATATGATAAAGCCCTTTTATATTTTAAACAAAGTCTTAAAATCAGAAAAAGTATCGGAAACGAAAAAGATATTGCCTCCGGATTACTTGATTACGCATATATATTATCTGTTCAGCAAGATTATAAAAATGCCGTATTAAATATTCTTAAAGCATTGGATATTGCAAATAAAATTCAAGAACCGAAATTGGTATTAATCAGTTATAATATGTTGGCGGAAAATTATCAAAAAGCCGGAAACATGCAAAAAGCTGCAGAATATATGGATAAATTTTCTACTTACAGGCAGCATTATGAGAAAAGTCAAACCAAAGAACGCGTTAGTGAAGAACGTATAAAGTCGGTTGCGGAAATCAATATGAAAGATGCCGAAAACAGGGCAAAACAATTGGAATTGGAACTGATTCGGAAAAATAAAGAGATTGCGGAAGATACACTCAGAAGAAAAATAAAGGCAAAGCAAGATTCATTAATTGTAGCCCAGGCAAAAATAGCTTTGGAACAGAGTAAATACGAACAAGCCGAAAAAGATCGTCTGTTAGCGGAAGCAAAAGCAAAAGAAGAAAAAACCCGACAACGATTGGTTTATGCAACAGGAATCGGAATTATCATAATTATTCTTCTTATAGCATTTATTTTAATTTTAAATATAAGAAGAAGAAAAAAACACAACAAGCAATTACAGGAAACCAATGAAGAAATAGAACGCCAAAAAAGAAATATTGAGCTTAAAAACAATGAATTAACCGATGCGTTTAATAAAATAGAAGAACAAAACAACGATATTAACGCCAGTATTAATTATGCCGTTAATATCCAAAGTTCGGTGTTGCCGACCCAGAGTTCTCTTCAGCAAATGATTCCCGAATCTTTTATATTATTTAAACCGAGAGATAAAGTAAGCGGTGATTTTTATTGGTTTAAAGATATTCTTGCAAATCCGGGTACAGCGGATCAACATCGAAAAATATTTGTTTCAGCTATTGACTGTACGGGGCACGGGGTTCCCGGCGCTTTTTTATCAATGTTAAGTTATAACCTGCTTGATAATATCGTAGAGCAACAAAAAATTTATAAACCCGGAGAAATATTGGATGAATTACACAAAGGTATCAGAAAATCACTTCGTCAAAAAGAATCAAAAAATCGTGACGGAATGGATATGGCATTATGCAGCTACAGTCCCGAACTTAATTTATTGGAATTTTCGGGTGCAAAAAATCCGATTATTTATATTAAAGACAACAAATTGTATCGTGTAAAAGGAAGCATAAAGCCAATCGGCGGTATTTTATACGACAAAAACGAGAGTATTAAATTTAAAACAACAAATATCGAAATCGACAGTCCTACAACAGTTTACATATTCTCTGACGGTTATGCCGACCAAATAGGCGAACAAACCGGAAGAAAACTTATGACTAAATTTTTCAGAAATCTGTTAGGGGACATACATAACAAACCGTTAAATGAGCAAAGAGATATTTTAGATATGTTTTTTAAAAAATGGAAAGGAAATTTAGAGCAGGTTGACGACATTGTAGTTATAGGATTTAAACTGTTTCCCCAATAAAATTTTGTTTTTTATATTTTTTGTATTATTTTTATATTTTTAATTATTATTTATTAACCCTAAAATACCAAATATCATGAAGAAATTGACTATTTTATTTGCAGCTGCAATGTTTTCAATAACGGCAGCTTTTTCACAACCTGTATCAGACTCGGGTGTTATTCCCGTAGGCGTTACGCTTAATTCTATTTTACGATTAAATATTACCAGCGGCGGTAATATAGAGTATGTTGTAAACACCATTCAACAATATACCAACGGTATTGCTCAAAATGCACGTTACGATACCCATTTTACCGTGGCATCTTCTGTTGATTTTGATGTTACCTTAGGTGCCGATGCCGCAACATTTATAGGTGTTGACGATGCCGCTCACACAATTCCCTTAGATAATCTCGGCTATCTTGTTGTTGCCGATGCCGGTGCTACGGGAGCAAACGGAACTAACTGGGATTTACCGGCTGCCGTATTGCCTCTGACAAATGCAACACCCTTTATTGTACAAAGTAATTATGCAGGTCTCGGTGCAGGAGATATTAACCAAAATGCATTTGTAATACAATGGAGATTGGGTACCCGTGAAGGGACTATGAATGCTACAAATCTGTTACAACAAAGTATCACATCAGACAGGTATGTTGTAAACGCAATCATTCAATTGTCTCAACATTAAAATATAGTCATTATTTCTTTACGGAAAAAATCCGGAAAAATTTTTGCCGGATTTTTTCTTAAAGTTATATTATCAATTATTTTATCTTATATATTGATAAAGTTGATAAAATGCAGGACTATGAGAAAATTGTTTATTGTTGTTTTACATGTATTTTTTACTGTTTCCCTGTTCGGGCAAGCACGGTTGAATATCAGTTCGGGAAGTTCCGTAAATTTTTACTTTAATTCATACAGTAAATATGTTAACGGAATTACTTATACTGATTTTACAACTTTAAGTATTGAATATCGAGATACTACCGCAGCAAATACTTATCCGCATTGGCGATTGGACTGTAAGGCATTAACACCGACAATTAACGGTGATGCCGGAAATACCCTTAACTTAAATTATTTGGAACTGCGAGCAACAGGTGCCGGTACTTCCTTAAATAATCAATTTTTAAGCAGTTCGGACGTAACGCTTTTGAATCAAGCGGCAGAAACTGCCGTCGGAAATCCTGCTACGGTTTTTGTCAGTTATTATTGCGGTGTTACAAATTCTTTGCTCGGGAAAAATCAAGATTATTATGTCGTAGATATTCTGTTTACTCTGATGGGTGAAAATTAGTTTTTTAACAGTCATAAATTTAGCATACCGTAAACATCGAAACCGAAAAATTTTATGTTTCTTTTTAAAAAATATGTATTTCTTTTATTTTTGTCATTGCTTTTTGTAAAACCTGCAATCACTCAAAATTCTCTTAATAAAGGAGATATTGAAATTCATTTTTTAAAAGATCAGGTAGAGGTTGAGCGGAATAAATCATTTTTTGATATTTTATATGTTAAAAATAAAACAGATAAGTCCGTTTCTTTTAATGTTCAATTTAATGTTCCGAAAGACTGGAAATTTATCGGTAATTCTTTTGAAAAAGTTACGCTAAGGGCTTATGCCGAAAAATCAATACCCGTAAGAGTAAGTTTGTCAAAACATGCCAACGGCGGTGTGGGCTATGCCGTAGTTGCCGTAATAAACGATGAAAAAGGTTCGGTTTATAATACGCTGTATGCTTTTGTAAAAATACCGGTTATATCCTCTGTAAATGTAAAAACAAATAAAACTTCGGCTTATTTCAATCAAAAAGAACTTACGGCCGATTTCAGTATTACTGCCGAAAATTTAGGAAATATTGATGAACTTATTAACATCCAGTTTGTTCCGGATAAAAGTCTGACGGTTGAAAAAGAATACAAAAAAATTAATACGGATAATTTAGAAATTAAATCCGGGGAAGTTAAAACCCTGCATTATGAAGTTACCCTGAATAATGAAATTGATTTTAAAAAATACAGCGTTCATAAATTATTAATGAATATAAACATTCATGATTCCGTAATAAGAAAAACAATTTGGTTTAAATATATTGATTGGAAATACAAAAATGAAGCTCCGGAATATAAAAAGCCGCTGAACATTGAACTGACGGCTTATAATATTTTCAGTAATACAAAACCGGTTTATATCGGGAAAGTTTACGGTAATATATTATTGAAGAATAAAAAAGATATTTACTATTCTTTTGAAAATTATAACAGAAAAACGGGTGAAAACTTATGGTTTAACAGTCGAATCGAAACCCAATTCAATACCCCGGGTACAACGATTTTTCTTGGTGATTATATCGGAAATTTTGAGCACAGTATGTACGGCAGAGGTATTTTCCTGTCGCAAAAAATAGGGAAAAAGAACACTCTGAAAGGAGCTCTTACCAAGCGTCTTATTTATAACACACAAAATTATGCATCGTCTTTTTCTCATATATTTTCCCGATCATTTACAACCGAACTCGGTGCCGTTTATTCTGAGAATACGATTCTAAACGATAATTTTAAACTCGGGTTTGCAAAAATTTCAACCCGTATATTGAAAAATAATTTGACCTTATTGTACGGAAACAGCCGGTCTTATTACGGACGTTTCTCAAATAATACTATTTATAAAGGATGGGGCTACAGAGCCGGTTTGAGCGGGAGAATGAAAAAAACGAACTTTAATATCCGAAGCGAATACGGAACGCCTAATTACTACGGTTATTCACAAGGCAGAGGATATTCCGAAGCAACAATTAATTCTCTGATTAATAAAAACAAACTGTTGAGCATACAATATTTTAATCAAACTTATCGGCCGAAGCAAATTACAGACAGTTTGATTATTACAAATCGTTTCACGAAGTTTCAAAAACTTAAAGCATTTTTGGGCTATTATACACCGAAAAATATATATTTGTATGCAGGCCCTGTTATTGACGAAGAAAACACAAATAATTTTATTTATTTTAATCCTTCCGATATTTTCGGTACCTATACGGGAATGCTTGAAGCCGGTGCCAGAATACATAATAAGTTGTTAGATAATTCATTCACTTTCTCCGCAAAATACGGAATTACCTCTGTTTATCGATATTCAACTTTTTTAAACGGTATTTCTTATGAGGGACGGCTCGGAGAACAACAATACAATGTTGCTCAAATTACGGCAAGTTTTAAACAGAAAAATTTCGGTGTACACCTTATTTATTATTTAGGCCCCTATAATATCTCCCAACAATTTGCTTATTTTTATTCTCTTGTTTACTCTAAATCATTAAGTATCATACCCTTTTATGAAAAAAACATCCTTAATGACAAAATCAAATTTACACTCAGAGGATCTTATATTAATAATTTAGCTTCAAAAAGCAGTCGTATAAACTTAAATACCGGGCTTACATGGTTTGCGGGAAAAGGTTGGACGGTGCACTTCCTGAATACTTCATCTTTCCACAGAGTTACAAGCGATAACGAATCAAATTCTTTTACATCTTCTTATTTTGAATTCGGAATTCGAAAATCATTTGATATTCAACAACCGCGATTAAAATATTACAACTATAAAGCCGTATTCTTTAAGGACTTAAACGGAAACAGAATTCATGATGCCAACGAACCCGGCGTATCGGATGTTTTGGCAGAAATAAACAGAGCAAAACCCGAACAAGATTTGAAAGACAAAAATTACAACGGAGAATTTTTAGCAAATGAACTGTATTCTAACGAAAAAGGAGAAATTGAATACGATAATATTGTTGAGGGAGATTATAACATTAAATACACACCGAAAAATTATACCGATAAATTTGAATCCGAAGGGTCTGTAAAGAAATTTACGGCACATAAAGATACGGTAATGTATATTCCCTTTATGGAACGTAATAAATTATTCGGAAAAATCAGTTTGCATCGTTCTAAGCATTCGGCTCTCGGTGAAATACCGCTCGAAAATATTAAAATTACCGTTGAAGGAAACGATAAAACCTATTCTGCACTTACAGATAAAGACGGCTATTTTGAAATGTACATTCCCGTTTCCGACTATTATAAAGTTAAAATTAACAATATATTCCGTGAACATTTTACCTTAAGGCAAGAGTCTTATATAATAAAATTTAACGGTTATAAACAATTTGAACTCAGTTTTGATTTTGACGAAAAAGAACGGAAAATTCATTTTGATGAAAGCGACTTTCTCATAACAGATGAAGATGAAAACAGCAACAAAGTTTCTTTTGAAGATATTAAAGTTATCAAACAAACAAATTTGAGAGGAATTGTAAAAGATGCAAATTCACTGTTACCGCTTCATGCAATTGTTTCAATATACAATAATAAAACGGGTGAACTTATTTCCGAAACAGCATCAAGTCGCAGAACCGGTGTCTATTTTACTTCATTTTTTGCCGGTGAAAATTATAACATTAAAGTAAAAGCAAAAGGATATTGGACATACACAGAAGACCTTTACCTCAATCAAGTAACAACATTTGACAATGTTAACAGGAATATTTTACTCCGAAAAACATATATTGATGAAGAAATAAGAACGGAAAATTTAAGATTTAAATCCGGAAGTGCCGAACTTTCGCCGCTTGCAAAAGCCGAATTAGATAATTTAATTACAACTTTATTCCAAAATCCCGAAATTATTATTGAAATAGGAGGTCATGTTGACGATATGGAGGCACTTACGCTTGACGGAAAAAAACTTTCTTTGACTCGGGCTGAAACTGTTGCCGATTATTTGAAAAAACACGGACTTTCGGAAAAACGAATTAAACTGCGAGCTTACTCAAATTTCAGCCCGAAATCTCAACTTGATACTCCCGAAGGAAGAGCACAAAACAGAAGAGTAACTATAAAAGTTGCAGGTTTCTAAATCTTTATACGGAAAAATGTTTCAATAAGAAAAGCACCCCGGCAATAAGGTGCTTTTTGTGATCCCGGCAGGATTCGAACCTGCGACCCACAGCTTAGAAGGCTGTTGCTCTATCCAACTGAGCTACGAGACCGTTTTTTCGGAATGCAAAATTAATAAAATTTATTAACCCGCAAGTAATTTAAGGAAATATTATTGATTTTTTTCGATAACATATTCAACAAAATCAGGCGAAATTTGTATTGATTTTAAAAAATCGGGATATGATTCGAGATTAACTTTTAATTTTTCCGGATGATTATTTTTTATTTCGTTGTAATCTGCAAAAAGTGAGAAATCTTTCGGGTTTACCGATTTAAACTGACTTAAAACAACTTTATACGTAATTTTAACTTCATCCGGAAATGTGATTATTTTTAAACTGTCCGGGCAATTTTTTATTGTTAAAGGAACGTTTACGGAATTTTCGGTATATTTTTCAACAGGAATTACCAATTTAATTTTATTTACGGAAAATTTAACGCCGTTTATTTTTTTTAATTTCAAATTTGTTTTGAGTGTATCGTTTAAATCGGGAAATTTTGCCGGTTCTGTTTCGGCAAATGAGATATTTTTTACGGTTTTTTCTGTTCCCGACACAACAACACTGTCCGGCAGCAGTTGTATCTTATCCGACTGCATAAAAAGCGGTTTGCAGGAAAAATCTATGTTTGTTTTTATCGGTACTTTTTTTGTCCTCAGTTTTTCAACTTTAAAAATAACACTTTCGGGGTCAACCGAAAGGATATTAATACTTGTTGCATCCGGAAAAAATTTGTTTGACAAAAGGTGGGTTGATAAAATGAGTTTTGATTTATCGTTCTTGTCTTTTACGGCATATTTTTTTATACTGATTTTTAACGGATGTTTTGAACCGGTGATACCTATTAAATTATATCCGTAGTCTTTTATGGTAAGCTGAAGTTCTTCCGGTACGGCAGAGGCGGGTCTCACATCGGCGGGAAAATCAACAAACTCAACTTTATAATTAATTTTTGGTGTATATTCTTGGTTTAGAGCACTTAAAAACCAAAATACGGCAGCAATAAGAACAAAAACCGAAAATATCAACAGTCTTTTTCGTGATATTTTCGGTTTTTTAACATTCATCGATTCAAAAATTGGATTTAAACTTACTTTTTACTGAAAGTCATTACCAGACTTTTGGTTGTTGTTTCGGTATTTCCGTCAGAATCCGTATCTGTTTCAACGCTTGATTGCATTAAAACCAACTCGTCTTTTGCCAAACGGTCAATTAAATAAGTTCCTTTGCCGGAAAAGCTAATTGCTATCTTCTTTTTGTCGGCATTTGCCCAAAACCAATAGTCGGTTATTTCGGTTTTATCGCCGTCGTTAATTTCTGTTTCATTATATGTTCCGTCGTCATTGATAGCAATTTCGTATGAATACGGATAGCTTTCCGTTTGGTCGCCGAAACCGATATTTGAAGTTTCGGTCATGGTTGTTCCGTCAAAAACATAAGTTGTTTTTGAGGTATAACTTATTTGACCGTTATCTTGAACCACCACGTTTGATTTGCTCATGGAACTTAGATTCCAATCAGCCGTAATTCTTGCATCTCTTGATTTAAAAGAAAAAGAGGGGTCGTTAGCACCTTTTTTACAAGAACCGAATACAAGAGCAATTCCGAACAGTGCCGTTAAAAAAATATATTTTGTTTTCATAATTATTTGTAATTTATCGGTTAACAGTTTACTATTTCTGCATCATTAATCCCGTAGAATCTTTGATAATAGCATTTTTGTCAATTTTTAACAAGGTTCCGCCTTCTGTTTCAATGATAACGGCATCTTCTTTTATAGCATTCACTTTTCCCTGAATACCGCCTATGGTCATAACTTTATCGCCTTGTTTCATTTCGCTTCTGAATTTGGCGATTTCTTTTCTTTTTTTCATTTGCGGACGTATCATAAAGAAATAAAATACCACTACGATAATTCCCATAAAAATTAACATTTGCATGGGGTCGCCTTCTTTTCCTTGTCCGGCTGTTAATAATACTAAACTTAATTGTGTCATGTTTTAATAATTTAAATTGTTATTATTCTTAATAAATGCCGTTAAAATCAATTTAATATTGCGTTTTTCAGCATTTGTTTTAACGGTAATCGTTTTATAAATATTGTTTCTGAATCCTCGGCTGTCAAAAGTAACTTTTATTTTTGCATTTTCACCCGGAAGAACCGGTTTTTTATCATATTTCGGAACCGTACAACCGCAATCTGTTATAATATTTGTTATTTTAAGGGGTGCCGTTCCCGTATTTTTGTATTTAAATGTATATTCCGCAACTTCACCTTCTTCCAAAATTCCGAAATCGTGCAAGGTATCCGGAAATTCGATATTGGCTTTTCCCTTGTACTCAGTCGGATTATTTTTTTTATCAGAGCCATTATTACAGGATAAAAAATTTATCCAAAGGACAAAAATAATGAATATTGTTAATATTTTTTCTCCGGATTTCATTTTATTTTAATTATTTATCTGCCAAACCTCTTCCGGTTTTTACAAAAAGTTCTTCTTTTTTCAGGTAATTAATAATTTTGTCTAAAATACCGTTAATAAAACTTCCGCTTTTTTCCGTTCCGAACAATTTTGCCGCTTCAATATATTCGTTAAAAGTAACCTTAACCGGAATTGAAGGAAATTTAATAATTTCGGAGACGGCTGTCATTAATACAATTTTTTCAAAATCGGCAATACGGTCAATATCCCAGTTAACAACATTGTTCTCAATTATTTTAGAATATTCTTCGTTGTGAATTAAAGTGTTACGTAATAAGTTAACGGCAAATTCTTTATCTTCCGGTTGTTTAAATTTTTCGGGAAATACCAAACTTTCGGGTTGATGATTCTTAATATTATCAACGGTATGCGTAAGTTTCATTAAAATAAAATCAATATCGTTTACCCAAAAAATACTTTCTTCTTCCAACACGGTGTATAATTCTTTGCAGTTAAAAAGTAATTCGGAAAAAATAAATTTCAAAATACGTTTATCATTTCTGAAATTGTCATCTTTTTCGTACAAATAAATATTAAAAATATCGGAATTTTCAAGTGTTTTATAAATTTTCTTTATTATTTCCCGGTGTTTATCCCAACTTAGTTTTGTTTCGTTAATTTTGTTTCGGTAGTCTTCGGATTGAAAGATAAGTGCCGTAACCCGGTTGTTTATAAATTTCAGATTAGGATTTTTTTCTTTTTCGCTTGCAAATTTTTTATGCTTACGAATATCTGCAATTTTTGCGGCATAAGCAGTTAATTCTTCAAGCAGTAACAACAAATACCAATATAAATTGTAGGTTTTTTCTATGCCGAAAAGAAGCTCGTTTTCTGCCTGTTGCAAAGAATTTGACTCTTTTTTTAATTGGGCGTAAATAACTTGCAGAACTTTAATTCTTAATACTCTTCTGTTTAACATTCCGTAATTCTGATTTTTTTTGCAAAGGTAATTTTAAATTATTAAGGTAAAAATCAATTTTTTTTATTTTGATTCATAATTTCGGATTGTAAACGAATGGATTCGCGATGAACCAATTGTAAAATTCGTTTTATAAATTGATTATCCATGCCTAATGTTTTGCCGAATTCCTGTCGGGTTTTTGAAATATCTAACCATCGTTTTAATTGAAAAATACTGACATTATTTTGCAACTTGTATTTGCCGATTTCTTCGGTAATATTCATACGTTTATTCAACAGTTCAATGAGCTGATAATCAATAGAATCTATTTGTTCTCTGTATTGTTCGAGCGAATCTGTAAAATCGGAATTTTCCGAACTTGATTTTCTGAACTGTAAATTTTTGAGCAAATTTATTAAATTCTTCGGTGTTAATTGTTGTTTTGCATCGCTTAAAGCAGCATCCGGATTAATATGTGTTTCAATCATTAAGCCGTCAAAATTTAAATTCAGCGCTTTTTGTGCAATGTTAAACAGGTATTCACGATTTCCGGCAATATGGCTGGGGTCGTTGATAATCGGAAGTTCGGGAAACATGCTTTTTATTTCAATAGCTAATTCCCATTTCGGAAGGTTTCGCAAATTTATTTTTTCAAACGGATAAAAACCCCGGTGTATGGTTCCGATATTTTTTATGCCGGCTTTTTTGAATCGTTCTATTGCTCCCGCCCATAATTTAATATCGGGATTCAACGGGTTTTTAACCAAAACGGGAATGTCAACACCTTTAAGTGCATCGGCAAGTGCTTGAACGGAAAACGGATTTGCCGTTGTTCGGGCACCGACCCAAATAATGTCCAAAGCATCTCTGTTTTTCAGGCAAATTTCGACGTGTTCGGGCGTGGCAGCTTCGGTTGTCGTAAGAAGTCCGGTTTCTTTTTTTACTTTTCGCAGCCAATCGAAAGCCGGTTCTCCGATTCCTTCAAAATTTCCCGGCGAAGTTCTCGGTTTCCAAATTCCGGCTCTGAAAACTTTAACTTTTTTGCATACGGCAATTTGTCGGGCGGTTTCGAGAACTTGATTTTCGGTTTCTGCACTGCAAGGGCCGGCTATCATAAAAAAATCACCGTTTTTCCTTGATGCAAAAAGTTTTTCTGTTTTATCGATTTCCGACATAATTATATTTTTTGCAAAAATAAGGAAACTATTTAAGCCGGATGATTTTTTTTAATAAATTTGTGATAAATATTAATGATTGACTATGCAAAGAATTTTATTTTTGATTTTGTTAAGCGGTATTCTGTATGCCGGTTCTTGTTCCGTAAGTAAAGATAAGAAAGAACGTGCAAATTATGTATTTTATCAAAAAGGGGAGGCGAGTTGGTACGGTCCGGGATTTAACGGGAAAAAAACGGCAAGCGGTGAAATTTTTGATATGAACAAACTTACGGCGGCACATCGCAAATTGCCTTTCGGAACCAAAGTAAAGGTTACCAATTTGAACAATAATAAAAGTGTAACGGTAAGAATTAACGACAGAGGTCCGTATAAAAAAAGTCGTGTTATTGATTTATCAAGAAAAGCGGCAATTCAAATCGGCTTGGTTAAATCGGGTGTTGCCCCGGTAAAAATTGAGGTTTTGAAAAAGTGATTAATGAGATTGGAAAGGATTGAATGAGATTGGAAAAGATTGAATGAGATTGATATGGATAAAAGAATTGAATTATACAAGGGGGATATTACAAAATTGAAAGTTGATGCGATTGTAAATGCTGCTAACAGGAGTTTATTGGGCGGCGGCGGTGTTGACGGAGCAATACATCGTGCGGCGGGAAAACAATTGCTTGAAGAATGTCGTTTGCTGAACGGTTGTGCAACCGGTAATGCTGAAATTACGAAAGGATATAATCTTCCGGCAAAATTTGTTATTCATACGGTAGGTCCGGTATGGTCGGGCAGGAAAGAGGATGCCGGTTTATTGAAAAGTTGTTATGAAAGAAGTTTGGAAATTGCCGTTGAAAACGGAATAAAAACAATTGCATTTCCGAATATAAGTACGGGTGTTTATCGTTTCCCGAAAGAAGAGGCAGGAAAAATTGCCGTAAAAACCGTTTCGGATTTTTTGGATAAAAATTCTACGATTGAAAAAGTTATTTTTGCTGTTTTTGATGATGAAAATTACCATATTTATAAAAATGTTTTATCGGTTTGATGCATGTACAAAATAAGTTGTTAGTCGTCGGCGGAGCAACAAGAAATGTAGGGAAAACTACTTTTGTTGTAAATATAATCAAGAAATTTTCACCGAAATTTTCGGTCGTTGCATTGAAAATTAAAACCCTTCGAACAAACGATACCTTTTTTCACGGCAAGGACAGAAATCCCTTAAAAGAGAATGAACCATACAGGATAACGGAAGAAACTCACGAAGGAAACGAAGATACCGAAAGAATGTTCTCTGCCGGTGCCGAGCGAGTTTTTAAGATAAAAGCAAAAGTTGATTATTTACATACTGCTTTTTTGGATTTTTCGGAAAGAATTAAGGGTAACAGTTTAATCGTTTGTGAATCAAACAGTTTGTTTGAGTTTGTAAAACCTGATTTATTTTTGTTTATAAAAATGAAAGATTCGGATACGATGAAACCGAGTGCAAAAAAATTGTACAAACTTGCCGATAAGGTTATTCTGTCCGACGGGAAAAATTATGATTTTGATGTAAAGGCACTTAATTTTTCCGAAAAACGGGAAAAATGGGAATTAGACCTTCCGAATCTTTAAAATTCGGAAAGTCTTTTTTTCTATTCGTTTAACAATTGTTTTCTTGCCTGTTCCAAAAGTTCCGGATTTTCGGCAGGCGGGTATTTTAAATCCAAAGATTTCATTTTTTCGTAAATAATTTTTCCTATGGCTATGCGCGAAAACCATTTATTATCTGCCGGGATTATGTGCCACGGGGCGTATTCCGTTGAGGTTTCGTTTATCATATCTTCAAAAGCTTTGCGATATTCATTCCAATATTTGCGTTCTTTTAAATCGCCGGTACTGAATTTCCAATTTTTTTCGGGAGTATCGAGTCGTGCGAGAAAACGTTTTTTTTGTTCGTCTTTCGATAAATTAAGAAAGAATT
>CAZCPV010000058.1:0-13739 GCA_964500765.1 uncultured Draconibacterium sp. | reverse complement strand
TATTTTGCCTCCCAAAGTAATATCACATTAACATCGTAAATATCCGAACGCCTCGGTTTTATATAAAATGTTTCGATTTTATAATTTTCGATGTTAAATTTTTCTTTTATTAAATCAATATCGCGTGCCAAATCGGCTCTTAATTCCTGCATATCATTTTTTACCTGTAATATTTCTTGTTCAACTCTTCTGACATCGGCTTTTTCTTTGGCAATTTTTGAGGCACTGCTGATACCGCTGTTGACCCTTCTTTTTGTTCCTCCGCCCAAGAATGAGCCCAAAACCGCCATTCCGAGAGACATTGCCGTATCCGTGCGTTTCGACGAAACATCGGATTTTTCTTTATCCAATCGCAACATTAATTTTTCGTAGCGGTCTTGCAATCGGTCGCCTTTCGTACCGTATTTTTTTCGTAATTTTTCAACCGCTTCCGATTTTTTGTCGCGAATAAGGTCTGTCAATTTTATTTTAAAATCTCTTAAACTTTCGCCCGGTTTCGATTCGGCTTTTAATGCCGTACATTTATACAATTCCAATTTATTTTCTCTGTACAGAAAATCAGAATATGCTTTTTTCAGCGGATTAAAATTTTTTAATTCTTCAATAAAAGCGGGCAAGGAATAAAAACGACTTTGTTCGGTCGGTTTTTTATCGAAAAGTTGAATGTCGAACTCAAATTTTTCGCCTTCCTGAAAATTTAATTCGGTCATGTCGTCCCTTAAATAATAACGGTTTGAGAAAGTTTTCTCGGTGTCGATTCCGCGTGTTGCGTTAACAAATTTCACTTTTCCTTCCGTAAGAAGAAAGGGTTCGTAAACAATTTCTTTTCCGTAAGCAGTATTTACGGAATAATATTGCTCAATTTCTTCGGAAATAACCGATTGAACGACATTTGCATCCGTATTACCGGCTGCGGATACTTTTTTTACGGGCGTTTTTTGTTCTTTCGACTTTTCGGAGTTTGTGATTTTTGTTTTTTTATCCGTCATCAGTTTTCGGATTTCTTTTTTTGACAAAGGACCTCGCAAATAAGATAAAACCCAACGTGTTTGCATTAATTTCAACCGGTCTTCGTGTGCACTTTTAAACAGGAAAACACGACTTTGAATATTCGACAACAAATTTTCGATTTCATTTTTATCCAAAGAATCTTCGTTGCTTTTCAACAGTCCGTCCATCACGCGTTCTTTATCTTGTTTGGTTTGCAGCCGTCCGATAAACCATGTTCCTATGTTTGAAAGTCCTTTATAGTCAAGGTCTATGGGGTTTTGTGTGGACAGAATAACGCTGATACCGAATGCACGTGCTTGTTTCAGTAAAAGCAACATCGGTTTTTTAGACGGCGGGTTGCCTACCGCCGGAAAAAATCCGAAAATTTCGTCCATATAAAGGATTGATTTCAGGGAAGATGTTCCGCTTTGTTGACGCATCCAACTGATGTAACGGTTTAAAAACAAGGTTACGAAAAACATTCTTTGGCTGTCGTCCAAATGGGCAATTGACAGGATTGAAACCTTCGGTTTACCTTCTTTTGTATATAGAAGGTTCTGAATATCAAGATTTTCGCCTTCTGTCCAAGCGGCAAATCCCGGACTTGCCAAAACGGTATTCAATTTCATTGCTAAATTCAAGCGGTCTTTTTGGTCGTAAAAACTTTTTAAAGGCAAAACACCGATTTTATCGAAAGGCGGATTAGTAACATATCCGATAAGTTCTTCCAATGTAATGCCGATGCCTTTTCGCCAAAGATGTGAAAAAATGTTTGAAAGTAACAGATATTCTTTGCTTTGAAAAATATCGCCTTTTATGTTGATAAGTGCTAAAATACTGCTTACGGTCGAATTTATAATAGAGGTAAAAGTGTCGGGGTCGTCAATAATATCTTCCGAAGGGGCATCAAAACTGCTTAAAACGGAAAGTTGTATGCCGGCAGAGCTTCCGGGTGTGTAAATCAGGTATTCGGCATTGTCTTTCAGGGTTTTAATTCTGGATTTATTTTGTTGCCAACTTTCAATACCTTTTTTCCACGTTGCAGCTGTTTCAGCGGCAAATTCTTTTACCGTAAGTCCTTTTGTTTCGGCGGTTACGGCATCAACCCAGGGTTCAAAATTTTCGGGTTTCAGTTCCGGAAAAGTAAGTAACAGATTGCCCATGTCACCTTTGGGGTCAATAATAATTATCGGAATATTATCAATTACGGCTTCTTCGATAATATCAATACCCAAACCGGTTTTTCCGCTGCCGGTCATCCCGATAAGGGCGGCGTGGGTGGTAAGATGTTTGCTCTTATACAGCAGCAGATTGTCTGTTAATTCTTGTGTTTCGCTGTTAACTTCTTTTCCGAGATAAAAAAGTCCGAGTTTTTCGTATAATGATGTTGTATTTTCCATTGGTCTGTTTCTTCTTTTTTGCAAATTTAACAAATACTTTAATAAAAAGAAAACCCGCAGTATTTGCTGCGAGTTTTAAAATCTGACTTTGCCGAAGTATTATCTTGAAATAATAATTTTTTTCAGATAGGATTTTTCTTTGGTATTTATACTGAAAAAATAAATTCCGGTTTTAAAATCGGAAGTATTAATTGAAATTTGTTTTTGTTTATTATAGCTTTCAGAATAAATTTTTTGTCCTGTAATATTAAAAACAGCTATGTTTATTTTATCCGTATCATCTGAAAGATTAATATTTACAATACGGCTTGCAGGATTAGGATAAACCGAAATCGTATTTTTTTCAATATTTTTAACCGAAACAGTTGCAGATGCCGGTAAAGTAATATTATCAAGCCAAGCACAGTCACTTCCTTGAGAAATTGACCCGTCTTTATTATATTCCCATTTCAATGTGTATGTTCCTGCCGTAATCGGATAAGTTTCATTACTCCAATTAACTTCTCCCGACCATTCGGCTTGCTGTGTTCCGTTGATATAAAATCTGAAATAATCCCAATTTTCTTCCGAAGATACTTTTTTATAAAAACTGATATCTCCGTCTTCTTCACAGGTAAATGTTAATGAAATCGAAGAAGTTTGACTGTCATCAATATTACCGGATTTTGCCGAATAAGTCCCGTCTTGTGATTGGTCGGAACTGACCGACCAATTTTGGTTTCCTTCGAAAATCCAATTATGCGAAAATTGATTTTGTTCAAAACTTATTCTGTCGGTAATGCCGAAATCGTTGTATCCGCTTTCCGGGAAATAAGTTGTATGTTGGTTATTTGCATTGTCTTTTGCAACAATTTTATAACTTACGATATCTCCGATATTCAATTCGGCACCGGGAAAATTTGCAGCATATACATTGTTTCCTTCATAGGCAAAACCAAAATTATTTTTCGGGTTTCCGTTTATTTTCCATTCGATATATGAATTTTGCAGGTCAACACCGGTATTGTCCGTAATTTCGGCAATTATTTTTGCATCGTTCCAAAGGTTGATGTAATATTCTTTAATCGGATTGTGTGTTACGGTCGGGGGCGTATTGTCAGGTGCCGCATTAAAAGTGAAATAAGAAGTCGGAGCATTTTCGGGTAAGGTTCTTGTGCTTATATCATTTTGAGCTTCAATATAATAATCATAAACAGCCGAACTGCCGTTTCCGGGAATGTCTGCCGACCACGTACTGTTACTTTCCGTCATGGTAATATTTTGCCAAGCACCGCCGTCTCTTCTCCAATATAATTTTTGTCCGCCCGAAGTTAAATCTGTTCTGCTGTTAATTTGTGCATTTACGGTGTAAGGTCCGTTATAATCTTCTGTATCGAATAAAGGATTATGGATAATTTCCGGAGCAAAATATTGATAAGCCGCCATAATGTTGATAATTCCCCATCCGTATTCGTTGTTTGGGTTTTCGTGGTTGTTTGCGGTCATTTTCAGAGCTTCGAATATGTCCATATTGCTTGCGGAAGGTACCATTTGCATCAAAACGGCAGCTGCACCTGCGGTAAGCGGGCATGAAAAGGACGTGCCGTCGGCTGTTGTATAGCCCGTTCCCGAACCCGATTGTGCTACGGTTACTCCGGAACCTTGTGCCATTACTTCAGGTTTTATGCGTCCGTCGCCTGTGGGACCTACGGAACTGAAATATACTCTGTATCCGTCGGCATCAACAGCACCTACGGCAAGCACACTGTCGCCGTCGGCGGGTGCTCCGATGGTTGTGGTTCCGCTGCCTTCGTTTCCGGCTGAATTTACGACAAGAATACCCAAACTTGCGGCAATATCAGCACCTATTGTTATGGTTGCCGTATTTCCGTCAAGTTCGCTCGGGTCGTATCCGGTTCCGTCGTCAAAATCTATGTACCCCAATGATGTTGAAGTAATATCGGGTCCCCAGTTGTTTTCAGCCCATTCCATTGCGGCAACCCAGTTATCTTCTTCTACGGTTGTTTCGCTGTCGGTATTTTCGGTTTTTGTAAGAATAAATTTTGCATCATAGGCAGGTCCTATAAGTTGTCCTTGTTCAAAACCTCCGATTGTGCTTAATGTCATGGTTCCGTGGCTTCCGCTTCCCATATCTCCCTGGTCGTCCACTATGGTGTCGTTATTTACAAAATCCCATGTTCCGAGTATATGACCGGAGCTTTGCATATAGTTAAAAACGGGGTGTTCAAGATTGTTAAAACCGGCATCCATCACGCAAATTATTATTCCGTTTCCGTTGTAGCCCAAATCGTGTGCGGCGGGAACGTTGATTTGTTCATTTTGATTTAAGGAAGAGCCGTAATTAAGATTGTATTTTGCGGAATTTGGAAATGAAAACTTTCTGTAAGCATTTGCAAAATCAACATCATTATTTTTTCTGCTTATTTTTCCTTTTCTGACGATGTCAATTTTTTTCACGAAAGGAAAGTTGCTTATTTTATTTATCTGATTTTTAGTTACTTCCGCAGAGATTGCATTCAGCCAATTTGATTTATGTCTTAATTTCAGAATGTGTTTTGAGATTTCGGAAACATAGGTGTTTAAAACCGGAATATCGTAAAAAGTTGCAACCGATGTTTTGTTTTTCATCAATTTTTTTCTGCGTTCGACTGCGTGTTTCGGCAGTTTGTTTTCTGCTTCGGTAAGTTTTGCTTTTGTATTGCCGCCTTTGTCTTTAAAAAATATCCAAACGGAATATTCGTTCTCTTTTGACGAGTTTAGTGTTTGAGATAATTTTTGACTTATTTTTGGATTTTGTGCTGTAATATTTGAGCTGTTCAGAGCAAAAATTAATGATAAGAGCAGAAAAAATTTAGTAATATTCATATTATATAAGAATTTTAGAGTGTAAATAACAGATACTGTATTTGTTTCAGCGTTGCATGTTTTTTAAATAAAGTTCGGCTTTTATAAGTTTTTCCGGTGTTCCGAGGTCGAACCAAAATGTGTTTTTTGTTTTGTATCCGGTAATTGTTTTTTCTTTTGCCAAACGAAGATACAAATCGATAATTGAGAATTTCCCGGTTTCGGTTATATGTTTAAATATCTCTGTATTAACAATATGTATTCCGGTAAAGGCGAGTTCGGTCAATTTGTTTTCTGTTTTTCTTGCTGTTTTTTCTTCTCCGGAAATAAAATTTTTCCATTTGCAGAGCTGCATATTTTTATCAAAAAATAATTTTCGGGAAGAATTTCTGTCGTTAACGGCAAGTGTTGCCAAAGCGTTTTTTTCTTTATGAAATTGAATTAATTTTTTCAAATTTATATCGGAAATTATATCGACATTATGAATCAAAATATTTTCCGAATTTTTTAACAGATTTTTTGCATGAATAATTGCTCCTCCGGTGTCGAGAAGCTCGTTTCTTTCGTCAGAAATCTTGATATTGCAGTTAAAATTATTTTTTTCTTTCAGGAAATTCTCGATTTTATCGGCAAAATGATGTACGTTTATCACAAAGTCATTTATTCCTTCTGCTTTTAACCGCATAAGAGTATGTTCGAGAAGTGTTTTCCCGTTTAGTTCGACCAATGCTTTCGGTTGGTTTTCGGTAAGTTGTTTCAGTCGTGTTCCGAGACCTGCCGCAAGGATAAATGCTTTCATTGAAGAGTTTGAGAAGTTAAAAGTTTATAAAGTTGAAAGTTCGTAAAGTTAAAAGTTTGTAAAGTTATTAAAGTGTGTTTGTATTTTATTTATTTGTATTTTCTGAAACGGAAGTGTCAAATTCCGGAAAGGATTTGTAAAAATATCCTTGTATTTTTGTTCTTACATCGGTTGTTATGAGTTTTCTGTTGTTACTGTCAGGAAAAGTTCTGTTTGAAAGGAAAATATATACGAAATTGTATTTCGGGTCCATCCAAACCAAGATACCCGTAAAGCCGGAATGCCCGAAACTTTTATCGGAAACAAGTTGCGATGCGGGTCCGCCTTCGGGTCTTTTTACGCGGTCGAAACCCAACCCTCTTCGATTGCCGATATTGCAGAATGCACAGGAACTGAATAATCTTAAAGTAGCTGTTTTAAAATATCTTTTTCCTCCGTATGTGCCGTATTGCAGGTACATTTGCATCATTTTTGCCAGGTCGTCGGCATTTGAGAATAAACCGGCGTGTCCGCTGACACCTCCGAGCATTCCGGCGGCATAATCGTGTACATAGCCCTGAACAATTTGATGTCGGAAAAAAGTGTCGTTTTCCGCAGGAACGATTCGGGATTTTTTAAATCGTTGCAAAGGCAGATAGCCGAGTGTGGTTGCACCTATTTTTTTGTAAAATGTATTTGAATCGTAAATATTTTGTTTTATTCCGGTTTGTTCTTCAATCATTTTGTAAAACAAGATAAGTCCCAAATCGCTGTATCGGTATTCTTTCTTTTCCAGCAGTTCGGAATCGTATATTTTTTGAAACATTGTGTCGATATATGATTTTGTCATATACATATTATCGGCTACCTGAACCGAGTATTTTTCCGATTTATGCGAAGAAAAAATGTCGGGATTCAGCTTTGTTCTGGCTTCGTCGAGGTAGGTGTATCGGTAAAAAGGAATCCAAGGTTTCAGTCGTGCCTGATGTGCCAGTATATCTTTTATAATCAAATTTTCTTTGTTTGTACCTTTTAGTTCGGGCAGGTATTTTGAAAGTTTTGCGTTTAAATCGAGTTTTTTTTCTTCGTAAAGTTTCATTAAAATCGGCAGGGTTGCCGTAACTTTCGTAACGGATGCCAAATCGAAAATATCGGTAATTTTTGTTTTGTGTTTTTTCTTGTATGTATGATAACCGAATGATTTTCTGTAAAATATAATGCCGTTTTTGATACCTATTATAACGGCTCCGGGAGTTGCTTTTTGTTCGATTGCATCGGTTATTACGGAATCAATTTTCAGCAATGTATCTTGATTTATGTTGAGTTCAAAAGGAGACGAATATTTCAGCCGGTTTTTCATATACAAAGAACCTTTTCCTGCCGGAAACAGTTTTCCTGCCGAAACGGGTAATTTTCCTTGTGCGGTAATTCCGCCGAAAAGCAATTGAGCGGAAAAGTCGCGTGTTATTTTTTTATCGTTGTAGGAAACTAAAACGGCTTGTAAATTTTCGGGATTTTTTATGTTTTTAAGGGCATAAGGATTACCGAACAGCACTAAAATAACGTTGGTTTTTTGCGACAATTTATCGATGAAATCGATTGTTGCACGATTTATATTAAATTTCGGCGGTCGGCGACTCATTCCGTGTATGCTTACGATAACTTTGTCGTATTTTGCAAGTTGCTTTATTTTTTTGTCAAATGTTTCGGAACCGGATTTTTTGTTTAAACCGAAATTTTTTACATCATCGTATTGCAACAGTCTTTTTTGGAAATTATTGATAGTTCCGTTTCCTACGGAGATTGAAGCAATGGTTTCGGTGTCAAGATTTTTGAAAGGAAGAATGTGGTTTTTATTCAGGGCAATGGTGAGTGCTGTTTCCGTAAGTTTTTGATTCAGGAAACGGGCATATTCCGTGTTTAAGTCTTGATATAAGTTTTTGATTTTTATCGGTTTAAATTTGTTCAGTTTCATCCATTGTTTTGCGATGAGGATTTTTTTACATCTTATATCAATAGCTTTTTGTGAAATTTTTCCGGATTTTACGGCATTTTTTATTTTTTGAAAAGCTGTCGGAATATCTTTCGGCATAAGCAAAACATCAATACCGGCATTTAAAGCGGCAATTTCGGTTTCGCCCGGCTTGTAATATTTTGTAACGCCGTGCATTCCGAGTGCATCGGAAAAAATAAGACCTTTGAAATTCAATTTGGTTTTTAATAAACCGGTAACAATGGGTTTTGAGAGACTTGATACGGAATGTTCGGCGGAATCCAATGCGGGAATGTTTAAATGGGCAACCATAATTCCACCCAGTCCGTTGTGTATCAGTTTTTTAAAAGGATATAGTTCGATGCTGTCGAGTCTTTTTTTTGAATGTTTGATAACCGGTAAATCTTTATGCGAATCAACATCGGTATCTCCGTGACCGGGAAAATGTTTTCCTACGGCTAATATGCGATTGCTCTGTAAACCAACCATATATGCCGTTCCTTTTTGGGCAACATTTTCTTTTTGTTCGCCGAAAGAACGACTGTTTATAACCGGATTATTTGAATTATTATTGATGTCGATTACCGGAGCAAAATTTATATTTATACCTATACGCTTGCATTGGCGGGCAATTTCAACGGCATATTCGTTTATCAGAATATTGTTTCTGATTGCTCCGAGCATCATTTGTCGCGGGTAGCTTATTGTACTGTCTATTCGGGCATTTAATCCCCATTCGTAATCTCCGGCAATCATCAGCGGAGTTTCGGAAATTGATTGGTAATAGTTTGTGAGTTTTGCTTGTTGTGTTAATCCGCTTTGAAAAAAAATTAAACCGCCGATTTTGTATTTTTTTATAAGATTTGCAGTCTTCTTTTTATTGTATTTTCCTTGTTTCGGAAATACGCCGACCATAAATAATTGTCCCAGTCGTTCGTCGGGTGTCATGGAGTTAAAAACGGAATCTGCCCAAGAGAATGAACCGGTTTTATTTGGTTTCGGGGTTTTTGTATTGTTCGGCGAGTAGCTTTGAAGGAATGAAATTATCAGGATTGCGGATAATACGATACCGATTTTTTTAAAACTATTTTTTTTTGTCATCGGAGAGAAAAGAATTTAATTTTGTTTTTAATCCCTGCAAAATTAAAATTTTGTAAGAAAAAAGCCGCTTAAAGCGGCTTTTATTTTTTGTTTTTTATGAATCTGCAAATTTCAGAATTTTATCGATACATTTCTTACGAGGACTTTTTAATGAATCTAACAAAACAAAATGAATAATTTTGTCTGTTTTTTTCAGCAAGTTCTTTTTTTTCTTCGAATAAAATGATTGAGATTTGTTTTTTGAAGACACATAAAAAAAGAGAGTAAAACGTTTTTTCATATACGCTGTGGGTTTTAATTAATAATTCATTCACATAACGCATGAAAGTACGGAATATTTTAAAAAAACAAATATTTAACAAATTTTAACAAAGACGGTTTGTTTTCAGCTTAATTTTCTTCTTCGGTAATATATTTTGTTGCCGTAACAATATTCCCTTTTCCGGAATATTCAATTTTGTCGAATAAAAATTTACTGATAAATATACCTCTGCCGTTGAGTTCCAAAATATGTTTTTGGTCGGTGGGGTCGGGGATGCTTTTCCAATCAAAGCCCTCGCCTTCATCGGTTATTGTCCACCGGTATTTTTCTCTGTCGGCAAAAAAATCAACTTTTATTTTTCTGTTTTTGTATTTTTCGTTGTGTACTCTTTCGTCGAAAAGTTCGCTTAAATTTCCCGCATCCAATGCTTTTTGTTTTTCGATATAAGAGATACCGAGGTTTCCGTGTTCTACGGCGTTTGTAATTAATTCAACCAAACCGAGTTCGATGTTTACTTTTTCGCTGTTATCAATGTCAACGGCAGATTCAACCATTATTTTATCAACGATTTTAGGAATTTTGGTAAAAATAGATTTGAATTCCAAAGAAAAAGTACGGTTAATTAATTTCCCGGGCAGTGATTCGGGAGAATATTTTCCGGAAATAACGGCTTTATATTTTTTCAGCAGACGGAGAAGATCTTGACTTGCTACCGGTTTTTTTAAATAATTATTTGCACCGAGATGCAGGGCTTGAATGGCATAATTTTCCGACCCGAAAGCGGTTACTATTACAACAATTGCATCGGAATTTTTATCGCGAATTGCTTCCAACAATTCCAATCCGTCCATTATGGGCATTTTAATATCGGTTAATACGATATCGGGATTATACTCATCAAAAATGTTTAATCCTTCGATACCGTTTTCAGCCGAACGGAATTCATAGCCGTTGCTTTCGAGCAGACTTTCCAAAAAAAGTCTTGAAGCATAATCGTCTTCTACTATGAGAATTTTCATTAAAATTTTACTTTTTTCAGTTTTGCAAATTACTTAAAAAAAGTGAGTTTAAAAACTGATTTGTTATTTTTTTTATCAATGACATTCAAAATCAATTGATGTTCTTTTTTGTAAGTTATATGATTATCAAACGTATATGTTATTTTATTATTTTTTGCATCGTATTCAAAAATTATATTTTTTTTATCAACGGTTACATTATAACTTTTAATTCCGGAAAGATTATCCGATATTTTGAAAGAAATTTGATTTATGTCGGAATAATTATTTTCCGGAATATTTTTTTCAAGCTCAATTACCGGCGGTGTTGTATCAACGGCAACGGCAAATTTTCCGAAACATTTGCATTTCCCGGCTATAAAGCCGTTTACAAGCGTTCCGCCTATTGAATAATAATTTCCGTTTTTGTTGATATTAATAAGCAGGGCTTTGCTGATTAAATTTTTCGGCAGGTTTTTCGGTTTTATTGCGTAATAGATATTTTCGTGTGCCGGTATCAGATAGGAGTTGAGCCGGTATATGTCCGAATATAAATCGGATTTTTGAGGATAGCTTGAAAAATTTACTTCCGTATTTGTATATAAACTTCCTTTTTTTATTGATGCTCTGAAATCGGGTTTTACGAAGTAATTATCTTCATCGAATTTAAAAACGGTTTCTTTTTTATCCGGCATTGTTTTATCGGGTTTGCCGCCTTTGATTCTTAAAAATAAGAAAGAAGAATTATTATAGCAATCGGTAAGTTGTATTTTTATTTTATGAATTTTATTATCGGAAAAAGAAATAATACCTGAATTTTCGGTAATTTTATAGATATTTAAATGATTTCCGGGCTCTTTCCAAAGTTTTTGAAAATTCTTTTTTGTACGTTGCCTTTCGGCGTAATCAACAAAACTGTTTACGTATCGGGTTTTATAAAAACTGATTTTATTCAGCTGATAAGAAAAATACAGGGTGTCGTCAACAAACATTTTTACGGAATATATACCTTGTGTGTTTCTTACCGAGTTCATGTAGTCGTTTGCATTTATTGCAATACCGAAATCTCCTTTTGTTTTTACGATTTTAGGAATATAGTATTTTCCGTTTTTATAATAAGTTTTGAATTTTTGCTTTTCGTATTTTTCGTTTACGGAAGCATTTTTTTTCAGAGGTACAATTTCGGCATAAAAAAATTTGGGTTTGATATTATCTTTTATCGGGAAATTAAATAATTCGGGATTAAGCGGTATATCTTTATCGGCTTCGCGAATTTCAAAATGAACATGCGGACCGTACGACCTGCCGCTGTTTCCGGCATAACCGATTAAATCGCCTTTTTTTACTTTAAATTTCGTGCTGTCGGGATAAAGGGTGATTTCAAATTTGTTTTCTTTATATTCTACAGCTTCGGCGTATTTTTCAATATCTTTTTTGAATTTGTGCATGTGTCCGTAAACGGTTCGCAATCCGTTGGGGTGGTCAATATAAAGTGCGTTTCCGTAGCCGTCGGCAGATTTTCGAATGCGGGAAATATATCCGTCGGCAGCGGCATAAAGCGGCAGTCCGACAAAGGGAACTTTTATATCGATGCCGGAATGAAAATGATTGGTACGTATTTCACCGAAATTTCCGGCAAGATGTACGGGAATATTAACCGGCAGACGGAAATAATTTTTATCGTAATTTTGGGAATATCCGAATGAAATTGTAAATAATAATATTGTAAATATCTTAAATCGCATAATTTTTATTAATCTTGTGCTTTATCTTTAAAACTTGCAAAAATATCGGAATTTATGATTAAAAGAAATATATTATTGCTGTTTTTCGGCTTATTTTTTACGACGAATATTTTTTCGCAAACAATTGTTGAGCCGAGCCCCGTAAAATGGTTAACGATTGAACAGGCAGACAGCTTGTTTGAAAAAAATCCGAAACCGATGTTGATTGATGTTTACACGGATTGGTGCGGATGGTGTAAATATATGATGAAAACGACTTTTGCGAGTAAAGGAATTGCGGGCTATATAAATTCAAATTTTTATCCGGTACGCTTTAATGCCGAAACTTTCGATACTGTTGTTTATCAAGGTAAAACATATACAAATCCGGGTATAGGAACAAAGCCGAAGCATGATTTTGCAAAATATTTGCTGAAAGGCAGATTTTCTTTTCCAACGATTGTTTATATTGACAGAAAACGAAATATTTTTCCTGTTCCGGGTTATCTTGAAATAAAAGATATTGAACCCTTGCTTGTTTATTTCTCGGAAGATATAAACATAAATGCAAGCTATGATAATTGGAAAATTTTGTACGAATTAAATTACCCGAAAGTTTATAAAGAGGATATTGCGAAACAAGATACAGCAAATTTGCCGGATACCGGCGGGATTGTGCAATATTATACAACAGAAAAAGCATCGAATTTGACATTAAAAAATATGAAACCTTTGTTGATTTATTTTTATACCGATTGGTGCCAGTCGTGCAAAGTGGAAAGCGGTACGGTATTTAAAAATAAAGTAATTTCCGATTTACTTAACGAGAAATATAATTTTGTGAAATTTAATGCCGCTTCGCAAAAAACAGATACGCTTTTCGGTGATGTGCTTAAAGGAACGGGGCGGGGCAGACCGCACCAACTTGCTTATGCGTTGTTGAAACAGAATTTTAAATTTCCGGCATTTGTGTTTATAAGTTCCGAAAGGCAAAAATTAAATGAAATGCACGGTTTTTTGTTACCTTATCAGCTTGAAGAAGTGTTATCTTATTTTGCCGATGAAATTTATAAAACACAAAAGTTTGAGGAGTTTATTAAAACTTTTCACAGTAAAATAAAATAATGATTATTTTTTAAAGAAGGATTTTATTTTTTTTGAAAAACCACTTTTATTGAGTTCTTTTTCTTTTTGAGTGATGAGTTTTGAATTTTCGTCATTCAGCATTTCCCAAATTTTACTCCAACCGGGAAAACCGCCGATGTTTCGGTCGTCGATATAAATATCGGCGTATATTTTTCGGCTTATTTCATTTTCGTTAAATTGTTCTTCCGGATAGTTTTTGTTTACGGTATAAAATTCTATTCCGTTTTTTTTGCAAAAATTTACGGCTTCTTCCAATTCTTTCCCTGAGCGATAAGTCCATAAAATCAGTTTATGCCCTTGTTTTTGAAGTTGTTTTAACGTTTCAAAAGCAAATAATCGCACTTTCCCTATCGAAGGATATTTATGCTCAACAATGGTTCCGTCAAAATCAACAGCTATTGTCATAATGGATAAGTATTTTAAGAAAAAAGCACCCAAACATGAGTGCTTTTAACCTTCTTTATTAACCTAAACCTTAAAACTATGAAAACTTTAATTTTAAT
>CAZCPV010000057.1:0-13860 GCA_964500765.1 uncultured Draconibacterium sp. | reverse complement strand
TTATAATCAAAGGATATGTGAATAATATTTCCGGCGAAACTGACATTTCTGATAATATTACGGGCGAATTCGGTGATTATGATAATAATGTACTTAACGGTATTGTATTTTCAATGCCTTCATTTGCCGCAGCTTCAAATGTTAAGAATTTAGAAAAGGAAATTTATATTTTCCCGAATCCTGCAAATAATTATTTGAATATATTGAATGCCGATAATTCAAGAATTGAAGTGTCGGATATATTGGGAAGTGATGTTATTATTTCTAAAACAATTGATAAGATTAATAACAGAATTAGTACGGAAAATTTAACTCAAGGAACCTATATATTAAAAATATATAAAGACAATACCGTAATTACCAAGAAATTTATTATAATTAAATAAATCTGCAAGTCAGGGTGTGAATAAGTTAATAAACAGCAAGTTATAACCAATAACATTTCACTCTTTTTAAACAATTCACGCCCTGACTATCGGATGTTTTGCATATCAATTGTATTATTCATCCGATGATTAATTTTAAATTCAACAACATAACATTTTTTATTCTTGTAAAAAATCTATGAAATTATTGAAATTATAAAGGTAACCCCATGAAAAACAATTACATAAAAATATTATTTTCTTTTATTTTTTTATTATCTTTTTTTCAATCAAATGCAAATTTTGATTTTATAAAAAAAGAGTTTTATAAACCGTTAAAAGAAAATATTACCGCACCGAAAAGTAATGCAACTCTGACAATAACGGATGTCAGCGATAATGCCGGAAACAGTATCGTTGTTCCTGTACAAATTTCAAATGCAACCGATTTAGCAGGTTTTCAATGGACAATTAAATATGACGACACAAAACTTTCTTTTGTAAATTGCACCAATTGGGATCCCAACCTAATTGGCTCTGTTACAATAAATTCGTCAACAAGCGGTAAAATAACCTTTGTTTATTCGGAAGCAAACGGTGTTAATATTTCCTCAGGTACTTTTTTTGAATTGAACTTTAACATACTTTCCGGAGCAACAGGTGTTGCTGCTTTAATTTGGAGTGATAATCCGACAGCTCGTTATGTAAACGATTCTGCCCCTAATGAAATAATTACTACATGGAATAACGGCAGTATTTCAATTTACAATTCGGGAATTAATCCGACATTAACAATTAAAGAAGTTTACGGTATTGCCGGCTCAGCTGTTACGGTTCCTGTAACGGCATATAACTTAAGCGGGTTAACGGGTTTTCAGTTTACAATCGATTACGACCAAACAAAACTGACTTATGTAAATTGTACCAATTGGGATGCCGATGTTACGGGAACCGTTACAATAAATGACAACGGAGATGTTTTAACATTCGCATATAATGATTATCCTAATGAAATTAATATTGCCGACGGGAAATTCTTTGATATTAATTTTACGGTAAACGGAAGTACATCAGGTATTGCTCCCGTAATTTGGTCGGATAACCCCACTGCAAGGGAACTTTCAAATGCAGTGCCCGAAGTTATTCCCGCAAATTGGAAAGACGGAAAAGTTACAATTACAGCTGCCGCAAATCCTATTCTGACAATTGAAAAAGTAAACGGAACAGCAGGTTCACCTGTTACGGTACCTGTTAATGCCTTTAATTTAAACGGATTAGTAGGTTTTCAATGGACAATAAATTATGACCAAACAAAACTTTCTTATGTAAGTTGTTCAAATTGGGATACTGATGTCAGTGCATCAATTACAATTAATGATAACACAACAAACGGTACATTAAGCTTTGCCTACAACGATTACCCGAATGAAATTAATATTGCCGACGGGAAATTTTTTGATATAAACTTTACTGTTCTTGCAGGTGCAAGCGGTGTTGCTCCCGTTATTTGGTCGGACAACCCAACCGCAAGGGAACTTTCTGATGCCACACCTGCAGTAATTACAGCAAGTTGGGCGGATGGTCAAGTTTTCTTAAATTACAGTTGGGTCGGTTCAACAAGTACCGATTGGCAAACAACAAGCAACTGGACACCGGAACAAATACCTAAATTAGCTGACGATATAATTATTCCCGACGGAATGCCTAATTATCCGGTAATTGACGACGGAACAACAACTGCCGTATGTAAAAACATGACAATTGAAGCAAATGCAAACGTAACAATTGCAACAAACGGACAAATGACCGTTTCCGGAAGTATTACAAACAACAGAGGTGCTGCCGGTTTAATTGTAAAATCGGATGCAACGGGAACAGGTTCTTTAATTGTAAATAATGCCGTTGCTGCAACAACGGAACGATTTGTAACCGGAAATCAATGGCATTTAATGTTCCCTACCCTTTCGGCAATTCCGACTTCAACTTATACAACGGAAGGTTCTGATATTAACAACAATTTTTATTCATATAACGAACCGAATGAAGATTATTGGAATACAACAACAATTTACGGAACAAGCGGTTGGACATCGGAAGTCTCCGCAACAAATATCAGAACGGATAAAGGGTATTTATTTAATCGATACAATATGGGAGATAAAACCTTTGTTCAAACCGGCGGAAATCTTGAAGCATCCGACAAAATCTTTAATGTAAGCAATACCGTAAGTTCGATTGTTATCGGAAACGGTGTTACCCAAGGCAGAGAATATTTTGACGGTTGGAACCTTGCCGGAAACCCGTTTACTTCGGCTATTGACTGGAATTCAGTTACATACAACGGAGTTGAAAACGGTATTTATTATTACAACGGAACTAATTACAGCTATTATATTCCCGGCGGAGGAACAACATCTTGGGATATAGGAACCTCTGTTAATAACGGCTCTCAATATATTCCTTCCGGACAGGGATTTATGGTAAAAGTTGCAAATACCGGCTCAACACACAGTACAACTTTTACCGTGCCTGCTTCCGCAAGGATGCATAATACACAATCGTATTGGAAAAATGTTGTTTCCGTTCCGAATCTGTTAAAATTCAATATCGAAAAAGATGCTTATACGGACGAAGCAATCGTAAGAACGCTGCCGGAAGGGGCAACAGAAGGACACGATGCAAAATACGATGCGTATAAAATGTTTTCTTGGGATAATACAAAACCGCAAATTTATTCTTTGAATAACGATTTAACATTATCTCAAGCAATTAATTCGCTTCCGGAAATAAGCAAAAATAAAGTTATTCCGTTGGGAATTTACATCGGAAAAGCCGGCGAATATACAATCAACAATCTTGAAAATAATTTTGAAGGATTTACCGTGTTTTTGCATGACATTTTAACAGATACATATACCGAAATGGTAACTTCGGCAAGCTACACATTCAACTCGGAACCGGGAACTTATAATAACAGAATGGAATTGGTATTTGAAAAATCAAATTCAAATATTAATAAAACGGATGAACATAATGTTCTTTTATTTCCGAACCCGAATAAAGGCAGTTTCTATCTATCGGTTAATAACATAACAGATAATTACAGAGTTGAAATAACAACTGTAACGGGACAAGTAATTTATCAAAATAAATTTTACGAAAAAGGAACCAATGAAATAAAAATCAACACGGTTTCAAACGGAATTTATTTTGTAAAAGTTATTTTCAATAATAACCGAACGGTTACTAAAAAAATGGTTGTTGAGTAAAACCGGTTTTTCTTATAATTTTAAAAAAGATTTCAGGCAAAATGCCTGAAGTCTTTTTTTATGCAGGGATATTCAAAAAATGATAATTCGCTTACAATAAAGATATTACAACAGAATAGTATAGTAGTATCCTTTTTCAGATTCAACTTACTGTTTTTAGAAAATGCTGATTTTCGTATAATGAACTTATTATACTTAAGATTACCCTGTTTTGCATAAAATATCGCTTATTTTAGGATAATTATTTTTACTTCACAGTTAAAAATTTAATTTTGGCAAAGTTTTTCGCTTTACCAAAGTTCGTAAGAAATAATTCTTACAAGTCTCTTCGGCAGTTTGTAGAACTCCAATTTAAATTTAATATCTTCTGTTTCCAGAATGTCACGAAATAGTAATCCCGAAAATTAAATATCAATTAAGAATTTTAAATTTTAATAAAAATACTGATTTTAAAATAATTATAACTAACTTTGCATTTTTAAAATTTATATTACAATACAATGAAAAAAGGAACAGTAAAATTTTTTAATGACTCCAAAGGTTTTGGTTTCATTATCGACGAAGAATCAAAAAGTGAATACTTCGTACACGTATCAGGTTTAATTGACGAAATTCGTGAAGGCGATACCGTCGAATTTGAATTAACCGAAGGCAAAAAAGGATTAAATGCAGTAAATGTAAAAGTAGTTTAATATTTATTTCTTTAACTTTTTTGAATAAGCTCGTCAATTTCGGCGAGCTTTTCTTTTATCCCGTAATTTGTAAAAACATTATGGATTTTCGGCAAAAAAATTATCTGTAATATACAAACCTTATTTATTTAAACTGCCGTGAAATTCTTATATTCAATTCTTATCATCCTCAGTGCAATTAGTTTTACACAAGCACAAAAAGTAATAACCGGAAAAATAACCGATGAAACAGGCGTACCCCTTCCGGGCGTTTCCGTTCTCGAAAAAGGAACAACAAACGGAACAATGACATTAAAAAACGGAACTTATTCAATTACGATAAATTCCAAAGCAAAATATTTAGTTTTTTCGTATATCGGAATGCAAACCGTTGAAAAAAAAATAATAAGCGATACGATAAATGTAGTTATGCGGGCATCCGAAGAAGAACTTGATGAAGTTGTCGTAACAGGACTCGGAATAACAAAAAAAAGAAGGGCTCCCGGATATCATACAAAAAGTGTGCGACCGCGTGCCGAATATGAAACATCCGATTACGGAATGGTAAGATATGATAAAACAAAAACAGAAAAAAATTCGGCAAAAAGCGGTTTGCTTACCGCCGGAGAACTCAACGATTACGGAAAATGGGAACTCTGGAAAGATATTTCGGAAAATCAACTGAAAACCTATAAAGCAATTTGGAAAATGATGCCGCAACAAAGGTATTGTGTGCAGGTAACAAACTACAAAGACAAACCTTTGGTAAATGCAAAAGTATATCTGCAAACAAAAAAAGGCGACACAATTTGGGCTGCATCAACCGATAATACCGGAAAAGCAGAACTTTGGCTCAATTTGTTCGATAATAAATACAGCAAAAAAGATTTGATTATAACCGTTGTTGACAAGGGTCTGTCATACAAACTTACAAAACCGGATAAGTTTCACGACGGAATAAATTTTATCAGCATTCCGGCAGAATGTTATGTTCCCGAAAAGGCAAATATCGCTTTCGTTGTTGATGCAACCGGCTCTATGGGTGATGAAATTTCCTACTTGAAAGCCGAACTCGAAGATGTATTAAACAAAATAAAAAAACAGCACAAAGATATTACCGTCAATACGGCAAGTGTGTTTTATCGCGACCGGCACGACTCGTATTTGGTAAAAAAATCCGATTTTACGGAAAATGTAAAAACAACGGTCGATTTTATCAGTCAACAAGCAGCCGGCGGCGGAGGCGATTTTCCCGAAGCCGTTGATGCCGGATTGAATACCGCAATAAACGAATTAAATTGGTCGGAAGATGCTTTGGCAAAAGTTGTTTTTTTAATTTTAGATGCTCCGCCCCACGCCGATGCGGAAAGTGTAAAAAAAATGCAAAAATTAACAAAACAAGCTGCGGATAAAGGGATTCGTATCGTTCCCGTAACAGCCAGCGGAATTGATAAAAGTACCGAATACCTGATGCGTTCGATTGCCCTCGCAACAAACGGCACGTATGTTTTTTTAACCGACGACAGCGGTATCGGAAACTCACATATAAAACCCACAACCGACGAATATCAGGTTGAATTGTTAAATGATGTTTTTATTCGATTAATAAATCAATACTTAACAATTCCCGATTGCGAAAATGACATCGTATATAATCAAAATGAAATTCAAGATACTTCCTATATTGCCGATACCTTTATTCCGAAAGATACAGCATCGACAGACACAAGCGATATTACAACTATTGAAAATTCCGAAATTCCCGGAAAAGTAAAATACTATCCCAATCCGACCGTTGATTTATTAAATATCGAAATTACCGGAACGATGAAAGAAATGTTTTTAGCCGATGTGTCCGGAAAAATACTACAACGTTTTGATACAGAAAATAAAAACACATTCAGAATAAGTTTGTCAAAATATCCTTCCGGAATTTACTTTATTCAATACCAAAACGGAGAACGTTGGCAAACAGGCAAAATAATTCATACAATCAATTAGCATTTAACCGATTTTTCAGTAAATTTCTTTAACTTTGTTCAGCATAAATTCGTTTACGGAAATGAAGATTAAAGAAATTTACAGTAATATTCTTCAATTTTTACCGGTTCGTCTGCTTTTGGTAAATTTGCGACGAAACCGTTTTTTATTTCTGTTGTGGGTTTTTACCTTTTTTATCATAAGCGGAAATTTCGGTTCAAAATACGGTATCCCTACCTTGTTTTTCTCTCCGGAATATCTGCACAAAGTGAATTTCTTTTCCTATTTTTTGTTGGGTATCAGTTTCGGAATTTTCTTTATCGCATTTCATATTTCCGGCTATGTTACAAATGCCTATTTATTTCCTTTTCCGGCAACGGTAAAAAATCCGTTTTATAAATTCTCGCTCAATAATTTTATCATTCCGGTTACTTTTATCATTGTATATTTCATTCAATCAATTGATTTTCAAATTCATGTTCAATCGGAAATTTTCTTTACAAATCGTGAAAAACAAATTATTCCCAAGGCAGTAAACAATTCGTTAAACCAAAAAGAGATTAAGAAATTTCTAAATGCTTTTTAAACTTTTCAACCCAATAACTGCACATTCAAATAAAATAAAGTGCGTTTTATAAAGAAAACAGTTCAAATTATCTTTTTTTTCGTATATTTAGTGCTTTATAAACTTTTAAAATTTAACTTATGAGACAAACCGGATTGCTCGGATTATTATTTATTATCGGATTAATTTCCTTTTCAAGTTGCGAATCGGTTGAAGAAGCACAAAAATCGGCAGATCAATTTTTTGAAGCCCTAAATAATACGGACGAGAAAACGATGGAAAATTTATTAGACAAAGAAGCGGTTATTGATGCCGGAATTAAAGATGATTTTTATGATGTTTTCGATAAACATGCCTCAGCTTTAGGAAAAGTTACAAGCCATGAACGTTATGCGTTTGCTGTTAAAACAAAAAACGGTTTAACATTTGTAACCTTAAAATTCAAATGCGGAACGGAAAAAAATAAAACGGTTTATGAAAAATTACAATTCGTAAAGCGGGGAGATGCATATAAAATTATTGAATTTCAATACAATATCGATAAATCAGCTATTGATAAAGAAGAATAACAAATACAAACTATTTTACAAAGGGGAATAAAAAAATCTGTTCCTCTTTGTCTTTTTTTAAAGAATGTTTAATATTAAAAAAAATAAAAAATTATGAAAAAACTTACAATTATTACACTCATTCTGATAAGCTTTTCGGCTGCGGCTCAAAAATCTTCAAAATTTACAAATTATTATTACGATGTAACTTTCGGAGAGCAATACGGTGTAAAATTAACGGCAAAAAACATTATTTCAAGAGCCGATTTCATAAAACTCGGTTTGGAAATTAATAATCAATCCGATAACTATGTTTTCTTTCGCAAGGATAAATGCAAATTTGTTATCAATCAAAATTCCTATTTCCCGAAAACCGTAAAAAAAGGCGAAATTATTAAGCCGAATAAAAAAAAGGTAATAACGGTTAAATCTGCGGGTCAAATAAATTATCTTTCGGAAGATATTGACTTTATGCCGGGCGGTTTTTACACTTTTCCGGGCGAAGGAAAAATTATTGAAACGGACAGCTTTCATCTTCCGGCAACGAAAAATACAATAAAAAATGACGTTTTTAAAATAAACATGTTGAAATTAAAAAAAGAAACTCAGGAAACAGCAATAAAATTCAAATGCACTTATACCGGCGATAAAATAGGTATTATCAATCCTTCTCAATGTGTTTTAAGAACGGAAAGCGGTAAAGAATGGGCTCCCGAAAATTCAAAAGAAAAAGTAAAAATTTTACAAAAAGGCGAAAAAGCTAATTTTGTGCTTATATTTAAAATTCCCGGGAAGATTACGGATATGCAATTTGCCGAAATGGACATTGTTTGGAAAAACACTTTCAGTGAAAGCGAATTAACACCCTTAAACTTTGATATACAACATGTTAATATAGATAAGAACACAACAAATAAAGAAAATTAATTTTATCAAAAATTATGTCAGTTTATAAATATTTTTCTTTTTATATACTTATTTATATTATATTTACATAAATTTTAAACACCAAAGTTAACTGTTTTGATACTGTTTAATTCTATTCTTAAGCTGCTGAGAAATAAAAAATTTGCCGATGTCGATACAGATTCACGTCAGCAAGTTTTATTATTGAATTTTATTTTAATTGCTTCGGCAATAACAAATTTAATATTCTCAGCAGCTCATATTTTATTCTTTGAACAAGCTGTCGGCTATGTTCTGTTTTCTTTCTTTATTGTTTTCGCTCTGCTTTTTATTTTATTTAACACAAATTTGAATTATAAACTTTATTCAACTTTGGCAATAATATTCTTAACCGTACTTTTTATCTTGATAAGCTTGGTCGGAGCAGGAAATAAAACAGGAATTATGTGGGGACTTACATACCCTTTAATTGTTGCTTTCACTACAAAAAGTAAGCACTTTAATACTTGGACATTAGGATTTCTCTTAGTTACCCTGATTGTTTTTTTCGTCCCTAATAATTTTGATTTTTGGGCAAAATACTCTTCGGATATTATACTGAGATACCTGTCTGCTTATTTTCTTTCATACGCCCTTATAAGATTTTATCTTATTTTAAGACAACAAACCATCAACAAAAATGAAAAAGAACTGATAGAAACAAAACACAAATTATTAAAAAAAGATAAATTTATTTCTTCTCTGTCTTACGATATAAGAACCCCTCTGAATAATATTGCCGGCATCATTAATCATGAAAAAAAATCAGTAAGCAAAGATGTAATAGAAGAAATTGAACTGTCTATCAGTAATTTAGCATCAATTCTTAATAAAATACCCGAAAATACCGAAAAACACATCTTAAATTTAACAGGAGAAAAAACGTCTTTTAATATTAACGACATTATAAAAAAAATAATCCATTTATTTAAAACCGATAAATATTCAAAACTTCGTTTTAACTTTTATCTTTCTGAAAATATTCCGGAAAATGTTTTCGGAGACCGTATTAATTTTATGCAATTAATTATTTCAACCGTTGACTTTTTCTTTAACAGTTCAAATAAAAATTCATTAAAAATAGATATTGTTTCACAAGAAACCCAAGATAATACGGTTTTAATAAAAATTTCCTGCAAAACCGAAAATTTGATTTTCCCGAAGAATCTGAGTACGGAAAATTTTATCAGAGATATAAAAGAACTGAAAATAATTAATAAAACAGCACAAGCTCTGAACGGGAATTTAGAAATAATAAAAGATGAAAATAATATTACGACACTTTTCAGATTAAACTTTGAGGAATTACCAAAAAAAACGGATACTGTCCCGGATTCCGAATCAATTATCGAAAGAAAATCCTATCCGCATACAAAAATCCGTTTGAAAGATGCAAATGTTCTGTTAGTTGAAGACGATGTTATAAACAGTAAAGTGATGACATTAAACATTCAAAAATTAGTGAATAAGATTATTATTGCCGAAAACGGAAAAGAAGCACTTGAAAAATTTTCGGAAACAAAAGTAGATATTATTTTAATGGATATTCGTATGCCGCTGATGGACGGTTTTAAAACTACGGAAAAAATCAGAGAAGCAGAAATCGGAACGGGCTCTTACGTACCGATTATTGCGGTAACGGCAAATGCCTCTTCGGAAGTAAAAAAACACTGTTTTGAAGTCGGTATGAATGATTATACTACAAAGCCGACCAATTATAAATTGCTCTTAAAAAAAATGAAAAAATTATTGGAAGAATAATATTCCGAAATTTTCAATAAAAAACTCCGAAATAATTAAAATCTTCGGAGTTTTTTAAAATAATCAATTGATATTAATTTTGTTCATTAGAATATCTTTCACGATATTTTTTTGAATTTTCTTTTCTCTTTTGAATTTCTTCGGCACTCATTTTACCGACATACCATTTGTGCATATCGCTGTTAAGAATTTCATTTAATAAATCTTCAACCTCTTTTGCCTCTTTGGCTTTGCCGGTTCTTTTTGCTTTGGCAATAATTTCTCTTATTTCGGGAACCATTTTTGTATAAAATCTTTCGGCAACTTCAAAATTTCCGTGCCATTGCGTATAATCCGGTGCCATCATCGAAGCTCCGTGTCTGGCTCGCCTGCCTTCGTGGTGCCACATAAAAAAGTAATCCCATTCAAGCGGCTCATCAAAATTTGTCGGTGTTAATAATCCTTTTGCTTTCAAAAGTTTCATAATTTTTAAAGCCGGTTTTCCGAATTTTTCGTTATACAATTCAACCTCGTTGTCAAATTGTGTATAATGTCCTTCTATAACACTGTTTTCATGACAATTTTTACAAACTTTTTTCATATTATCACGCCTTTGTTGCCATGTAAGGAAATTTTCGGGAAGTTTTTTCCCTATTTTCTTATATTGTTTTATCAATGCAGCATCAATTTTTTCGGAAACTTTCGGTCTTAATGTCCAACTTATTCTGTCCCCTACTTCATGGGTTACCGGCATATCTTCCGTAGCACTCATGTGGCAGGTGGCACAAGTCGGAGCGGCATTGTAATCTTTTCCTACAATCCAACTTTTTGAATCTAAATTCATTTTATCTTTATGAGCTTCAAAAGCAATACCGTGTTTTGAAAGTTTATAAATTTCGTATTGCGGATGGTCGGGACCTTGGTGGCATTTTCCGCAATTTTCCGGATTACGAGCCAACTCTCTGCTGAAATCGTGTCGCGAATGACAAGCCGAACAAGAGCCCTTCGAGCCGTCAAGGTTTATTCGTCCGATACCGGTATTAGGCCAAGTTCTCGGGTCGTATTTTACAATTCCGTTTGAATCTTTCAGCACTTTTCCGTCCTCATCTTTCAGCAGTTCAACTCTGGAACCGTGGCATTGATGACATCCGGCTGCAGCTGCGGGATTTGCTCCGTTCATAAAATGTGTGTCGCCTTCAACCACTTCTGCCAAAACATTATCGAGCGAACCCATTATCATACCGGCATCGGCATGATGACTGTTTTGAAATTCCTTCGATTCCGTAGGATGACATACGGCACAATCATTCGGCGTAACAATGGTTGAGATTGTGTAACCTTCATGTTTATAGGCATCTGCATCAGTTTCATTGGCACGGTGGCACGACAAACAACCGACACCCATTTGTGCGTGCATACTGTTTTTCCATTGCTCCGTGATGGTTGTTCCGTGATTATTTTCTTTGTGGCAACTGATACATTTTTTCGTATCTTTATCAATCTTTATTTCATGTTTTGTTGTTGTCGTATTGTCGCCTGTTGTTTTACAAGACCATATAACAGACCCGGCTGTAAAAACAAAAAGCAGACCGATAATTAATCTTTTTATTTTCCGATTCTTTTTCATTTTAAATCAGGTTTTAGTGTTTATATTATTTTTTGAATAAAAATTTCGGTTTTAAATCTAACATAATCCAAGCCCAATTATTGGTTCCGATACCGTTTGTTGTCGAAAGAGCAACGCCTTTCAGACCGTACATACTTTCCGTAGCAAGCATCTGGGAATAACCGATTTGAATACTTGCAACACCCGGCACAATATGGTATCCTGCCCAGAAATCAATTTCGGTTCCGAGCGCCCCTATATTTTGGGTATTTCCGTTCATATCAACATAAGTTCCTTTGCCGGCGGGCATAAAATAATGCGGAATTAATTTGGCAAAGAAGGGTCCGTTTTTATAAATAAATTTCAGATTAATATCTGTTAAACCTACGCTGCTTCCGTGATTTCCAACATAGAAATAATCCATCCAACCGTTAAATTTATGATTGGTTCCGTATAAAGGAGCAAAAGCATTTTCATCTGTTCTTGTTGTATCTGTTAAATCGTTTCCGGAAAGCATTTCAAAACCGACTCCTGCTTTAAAATTATCGGATATTTTATACATGGCATCTAACGAAACATTGTATGCCGCTATTTTTTGTCCTTGTCCGGCTTTTTCTTTCATTCCCAATGAAGCGGCTGTAACGCCGGAAGGTAAATTTTCAACCCAATTTGCCGGATTTTTTCCGGTTTGATAATAGGTATTTGCCGCCAAACTTAATCCGCCGATTTTATAAGTAAAATGTCCGCCGAGAATTTGACTGTACGCATTTCTTTCGGCAAAACCGGTAAAAACAGGATTTCCGGGATTGGTAAAATCTGCCCAAACACCGTTTTCTTTTTTTCCGTTGTTTAAAGCCAGAAAGCTGTATCCGAAATCTCCGGCTTTACCGTTTATCCACAAAAATTGCATGGCTTTGTATGCGTCCATACCGTTAAAAGGACCTCCGTGATAGGCAATTCCGAGATGAACTTTTACGGCACCTTCGTATTTGAATAATGCCAAATCATGCGAACGTGCTTGCTGTGTCCAATTTACGGCACCGAGAATTCTCTGGTCGTCGTACGAAAGCTCCATACGACCGGCTTTTAAAGAAAGTTCTTTGGTGAAAAAAACTTCTGCCCATGCTTGATGAACGGAAAGCGAACTTAATTCATTCGGTGTAAGTTGTGCATCGTTCCCCCAATTTCTTACATCTCTGAATTGTGCTCCGAATTTTACTTTATCGGCTTTGTATAAAAAATTCAAACTTGTTCGTTGACTTGTGAACAAAGTCGGAGTTGTTTTGTACTGCCCTACAATTAAATATTCGGGAACCGGAGATTTAATACCGTGTGTATATTCGGTTCTGGGTCGAACTTCGGCACTAACGGTAAATTCCTTTGTTTTTTCTTCTTTTTTTTCTTCTTGTGCGGATGTAATTCCGTTGAAAAAAATAAGAAAACTAAAAATAAAAAGTAGATTCAGATGTTTCATATTACTTGATTTAAATTAGTGAATAAATTGTATTTCAAAAAAGTCTTTTTCAGGTAACTGAATACTTAATTGTTTGTATAAAAATCGTAAATTCAATATTTCTTTTTTAAATCTCCTTTATAAACAATGTCTTTTGCCGTTGTATTTTCATCGTTAAGCCATTCGGGAATGCTGTCGTCCAAATTTTCTCTTAAGCGGTCTAATTCTTCTTCATCGTAAGAATACACCATTTCGGCAGATATAACATCCGGAAATTGTTGTATTTTTTTTAGTTTATTTATTTCTTCTTCAATATTTTCGCCTTCGAGCGTAATTATAATACGTCCTTTTTCATCATGCAAATGGTATTCGCAGAGCTTGCTTTTTTTTATATTGTCAATTACCGAATTTATTTTTTCGGGCTTTGTTTGAACCACAACACTTGATAAAGTCATATAATCGTTATTTTAATTTCCAAAACATAATATTTTCATCTTCACTTGAGCAAACAATCTCATTATCAGAGATAAACCGGATTTTTGTTTGTGTACTTTTTTGACCGGTTAATTTGTATAATATACTGCCGTCGGAAATATTGAAAACCAAAACATCGTTATTTTCGTTAGCCGAATACGCGGCAAGTTTTGCATTATCATCAATACCTACACAATACACGATAAAATCTGATTTTAAAAAATAATGTTCTTTTCCCCAACGG
>CAZCPV010000056.1:0-13874 GCA_964500765.1 uncultured Draconibacterium sp. | reverse complement strand
TTTCAAATTTTTGAAAAATAAATGCAGTAAAATTATTGTGCCTTTCTGTGAAATCTGCGGTATTTTGTGTAAACCTTAAATCCGCAAGTCAGGGTTTCACTGTATTAATTTACAGGAAGTTAAGAGGCAATTTGTATCACTTTAATTCAAAAAGTGAAGCCCTGACTATCAGTTCTTTAAATGTAAATATGCGGATATAAGGTAAAGCAAAAAATAAAATATAAGAATGTATTATAAAAAGGTAGAAAAGACCCTGCGGGTTTGTGTTAATTAGCTTAATATCAGAAAATTAAATATTTAGATTTTTGCAAATTTAAACCCGCAGGGTCTTTTTATACTTAACTCATATAAGAATTGATATATGTTTCTTACTGCAAGTTAAGTCTTATCTTATATATTTTTCTGTGAAATCTGTGTTATCTGTGTGAAATATAAAACGTAAGAATTGAAATTTACAAATTTTTCGGATATATATTAAGTGTCGATTAATATGCTTTTCTGTGAAATCTGTGTTATCTGTGTGAGATACAAAAGTTACAATTGAAATTTACAAATTTTTCCGATATAAAGTAAGTGCTCAATTCAAAAAAATATTATTTCCTTTGCAGCATGCAAAACAACAAACAAACAAGCAGGCGAAAACCCGATTGGCTGAAAATAAAACTTCCGCAAAGCAGTAAATATGCCGATGTGCAACGAGCAATTAAGAAAAATAATTTACATACCATTTGCACAAGCGGAAAATGCCCCAATCTCGGTGAGTGCTGGGACAGGGGAACGGCAACTTTGATGATACTCGGCGATATTTGTACGCGTGCCTGTAAATTTTGTGCCGTAAAAACCGGAAAACCCTTGCCTCCGGATAAAAACGAACCGCTGAAAGTTGCCCGTTCCGTAAAAGTACTGAATTTAAAACACTGCGTGCTTACTTCGGTTGACAGAGACGATTTGCCGGATAAAGGTGCCGGAATTTGGGCGGAAACCGTTCTTCAAATCAAAAAATTAAATCCGGAAATAACCATAGAAACGCTTATTCCCGATTTTGATGCCGACGAAACTTTGTTGCAAAAAGTGATTGACGCAAAGCCCGAAGTTATTTCTCATAATTTGGAAACCGTAAAACGCCTTACACCGCAAATTCGCAGCAAAGCAAAATATGAAACCAGCTTAAAAGTTATAAAATACCTGTCGGATGCCGGTGTTGTATCAAAATCCGGAATAATGGTCGGGCTGGGAGAGACTTTTGATGAAGTTGTCGAACTTATGGATGATTTGCGAAATGCAGCTTGCAAAGTACTTACGATAGGGCAATATTTACAACCTACGCCGAGCCATGCCGAAGTTGTCGAATACGTGCATCCCGATATTTTTAAAAAATGGGAAAAAACAGCCCTCGAAAAAGGTTTTACCCATGTCGAAAGTTCACCCTTGGTGCGTTCTTCTTATCGTGCCGAGAAGCATGTGAATCAGAAATAAAAACCGATACCGAAAGTTATTTTCGATGAACTTTTCATATCTCTGTAAGGTATCATCAGTGAGTTTCCGATAACAAGATAAAAACCGGATTTATGTTTTATTTTTACCGAAAAGTCAAAAAACAGCGGGTGTCTGAAATTAAAGTCACTTCCGTTTTCGGCAAATCGCCAAAAATTCAGTACCGATTGACTTAATCCGGCATTTATCGATAAGGAATATTTTTCGGAAATTTTTGAATTTAGCTCGGCAAAAATTCCCGGTGTTAAATGAAAACCTTCGTATTCGATAATTTCTTGTCCGTAATAAATTCCGTTTGTTCCGGAAATATATCGGTCGCCTAACGAAACGCCTGCAATAATTTTGGAGAAATCGTTTGAGAAAATTTCTTTTCCTGCGGAAAGCTTACCGAAAAATCCCGAAGATATGTTATTACCGGTAATCGCATATTCGGTATTGCTGCCCGATAAACCGTATAGTTCTTTTATACCCAATTCCGGAAGTAATTTATTTTCGAAATAGAAATAATATCCGTTTTCTTTTTTCGGCAGAAGCTCAAAACCAAAAGTACCGCCGAAAAAATTGCTGTTCAGCGAGTAAGAACTTCGGTAAGGATAATACATGTTTTGGTTCATGTATGAGATATTTTGCCGGTTGTAATTTAGCTCAATAAACGGGTGAAAACGGGCTTTAAATGTTTTTTTATTTTCTTGCGAAAAAGAAATCAGCGGAAACAACAGGATAAATATAAAGATACTTTTCTTCATTTTTATGTGATTTTATAATTACATATTCAGAACGAGAAACTATACTATTTGTTACATTAATGTTCTCTGAATCTCATAACTCCGGCTTTAATTTTAACATCAATAAAATTTTCCGCCGGCGGTACAACACATGAATATCGGTGATTATAAGCACAATACGGATTGTATGCTTTGTTAAAATCTATAATTATCGTATTTCCTTCGGGTATTTTTAAATCGACGTATCTGCCGCCGCCGTAAGATGTTTTTCCGCTTGTTAAATCCCTGAAAGGCAGAAACAAATAGTCTTTGTATTTTTCTTTTAATCGTATACTTTGATAAACAGTCACTTTTATCTTTTTCCCGTCAAGCATAAATTCAAGTTCGCCGTATTTTACATATTCCGGTGCACGGTCGGTGGTGGTTTTCATTTTAAAAGGAAGGGCGTTTTCCATTCTTGTAAATTTTGCTTTTACACGAAATTTTTTCCGTACGGGATAAAAATCCAACCCTTTAAATGTTGCCAAATCCTTTTTTGTCAGCGGACTTGTTGCCGTATCCGAATACTCTTTATTTAATTTGTTTTGAAATTTTTTAATTTCTTTTTTATAAGAATTTTGTGCTGTTCCGTTTTGAAACAGTAAAATTACGGATAATAAAATCGTAAAAATTTTCATCGTTTTATTTTTTATATTTCAAAATTATTGCCGTTTCCGGAAGCAATTTTACTTTTAATGTCTTATTTGTTGAAGTTTTATATAAGGTGTTGTTTATCAGATTTTTATAATTTCCGTTATGCACGGTTGAAACAGCAATATTTTTCGTTTTTTTTGATTTATTGAACAGTACAATTATTTCATCATTTTTATATATTCTGTTGTATGCTAATGTGTTATTTTTATCATCCGCTAAAATAAAATTAATTGTTCCGTAAACTAAAGCCGGGTTGTTTTTTCGTATTTTTATTAATTTTTTATAGTAATTTAGCAAAATCGTATCCGGTTCAACCTTGTTCGTTTTTCGTTTTTTATTAAGAGGATGGTGCGTTTCATCTTCATATTTTATATCGTTCCAAATCATCGGTTTGCGACAGTCGGGGTCGTCGGCACCCCACATTCCGACTTCGTCGCCGTAAAAAATATGCGGTGCTCCGATGTATGTATATTGATGAATTAGCAGCATTTTTTGAATTTTACGAGTGTGTTTATCCGGCTTATCAATCTTATAATCATGGTTTTCTGTCGGTTTTGCCCGGAATTTATAGTTCCCGTTATTGTAAAGTGAAGTTGACACACGCGGCGAATCATGGCTGTCGAGTAAATTCATCATCGCCTGCAATCTCGAAATGTCAATACCCAACATTTTTTCTTTCAGAATTTTTACAAATTCAGACGGTTTCATTGCGTCCGGTGCATCGGCAAAAAAGTGTCTCGCAGGTCGATACCAACGATAATTCATAATACAGTCAAAAACGTCGCCTTTCAAATATTCATTGGGAGCTAACAGCTCTTCCGGCCATTTTTTCCACCAAATTTCACCGATAATTAATGCTTCCGGATTAACGGCTCTTACTTCTTTTCTGAATTCTCGTAAAAAACCGAGCGGAAGTTTTTCGGCAACATCCAAGCGGTAACCGTCAATTCCGTCTTCCGTATTTCCGTCATTATTCGGGTCAAGCCAGCGTTTTGCAACATTAAATATATGCTGTTTTGTCGTTTTGCTGTGCAAATTTCCCTTTCGGGGAAGTTCATCGGGAGCACTTGTCAAATCTTTTTTTATTTCGGGAAGATATTTTACGCCTGCCCATCCGTCGTATGCAAATTCATTTTCGGGAGTTTCCGGATTATCCCAAGATTTTATTTCGTACCAATCGGCATAGTTTGATTTTTTTTCGTTTTTTTTCACATCTCTAAACGCCCAAAATTCACTTCCCGTATGATTCCACGAATAGTCCATTATAACTTTTATCTTTCTTTTGTGCAATTCTTTTATTAATTTCAGAAAAAGAGAATCAGCACTTGTAAATTTCCATGTTTTCGGGTCAACAGGATTTTCGGATGCAATTATTTTTTTGTCTTTTTCCGGGTCGGGACCGAAATTTACGTCAATATGCCGCCATGCACGCGGGTCGTATTTATGTAAAGAAGGCGAATCATTCAAAGGATTAAAATAAACGGCTGTTATTCCTAATTTTTGCAAGTAATCCAATTTGTCAATAACGCCCTGTAAATCACCGCCGTACCTGCGAAGTTGCAATTTATCCCAAGTGTTTGTTAAATGCGATTCTTTAAACCAATCGTCTTTTTTGTACCAATCGCTTTCCCAAGGCGTTATTGCCCAATGTTCGGGAATCTCATCGGGATAGGTTCCTTTAATAGCTTCTTTTGTCGGGTCATTACCTGTATCTCCGTTACGAAATCTTTCGGGAAAAATTTGATACCATACGGCATTTTTTGACCATTCGGGAACCTTTGTAATTAAGGAAATACGTTCTATTTCGGCTTTTGTTTCTTTGGTATCGTCAGATTTGCAGTTATTAAGAAATAAAGCAAATATAAGTATTAAAATCGGAATGCGAATGCTGTTTTTCATTTAATATTTTCCGGTAAAAATACGATTAAATTTATGGATAAAAAAGAGTTCTGCCGTGAATTTAACGGGACATACAGAATTATCTATGTTATACCAAACAAATTTATTTCAGACTAAAATATATGTTCTTCCGGCAGTATTTTTTTAATCAAGAAAACAGAACGCTGATTTTACGGATAATCACGAATAAAATCTGTGTAAATCTGTATAAATCAGCGTTATCAGCGTTCTGTTTGAAAATTTATTTGTCATATCAGCAGCCCAATGTGGCAACCATAACAGCTTTTATGGTATGTAAACGGTTTTCGGCTTCGTCGAATACTATGGATGCTTCCGATTCAAAAACAGCTTCGGTAACTTCCATTCCGTCAAGCCCGTATTTTTGGTATATTTCTTCGCCTATTATTGTTTCTCTGTTGTGAAAAGACGGCAGACAGTGCATAAATTTAACCTTTGGATTTCCTGTTAATTTTAACACTTCGGTATTAATTTGGTACGGTTTTAAAAGTTTAATGCGCTCTTCCCAAACTTCTTCCGGCTCGCCCATTGATACCCACACATCGGTATAAAGAAAATCGACATCTTTTACGCCTTCTGCAACATTATCCGTTACGGTAATTTTTGCTCCGGTTTCTTTTGCAATTTCTTTGCATTGTGCAATTAATTCATCTTCCGGCTGTACCGATTTCGGAGCAACCAAACGAACATCCATACCCATTTTTGCACCGCCGACCATCAGCGAATTTCCCATATTATTTCGTGCATCGCCCAAATATGCAAATTTTACTTTATTTAAAGGTTTGTTGCTGTGTTCAATCATGGTCATAAAATCGGCAAGCACTTGTGTAGGATGAAATTCGGTCGTTAATCCGTTCCATACCGGAACACCGGAGTATTTTCCCAAATCTTCAACTTTTTCCTGTCCGAATCCTCTGTATTCAATGCCGTCATACATTCTGCCCAAAACACGAGCCGTATCTTTCATACTTTCTTTTTTCCCTATTTGCGAACCTGTCGGACCCAAATACGTTACATTTGCACCTTGGTCGTATGCTGCGGTTTCAAAAGCACAGCGTGTTCGGGTTGATGCTTTTTCAAAAATAAGAGCAATGTTTTTCCCTTTTAATTTTTGTTGTTCGGTACCGGCATATTTTGCGGCTTTTAAGTCCAACGATAATTTTAATAAAAAATCAATCTCTTTTGTGCTGAAATCCAACAGTTTCAAAAAATTTCTGTTTCTTAAATTGTATGCCATTTTGTTGTATTTTATGTGAATATTATTTGTTTTTTGCAAAAGTATGATTTTTTTTCAATCAACAATTATTGATGAAAAATTAATTCATATCTTGTTTTTCTTCTTTAAACTTTTAACTTTAAACTTTCAACTTTTAACTTTCAACTTTCAACTTTAAACTAAAAGATGCTTTTAAAAATATATTTTCCTGATTTTTGTCATATATAAACATTTAGATATTTTAAACTTTTGCAACCAAAATAATAAAAGATGAACTTATCACACATTGAACACATCGGAATTGCCGTAAACAGTATCGAAGAAGCTAAATCTTATTTCGAAAATGTTTTAGGTCTTAAATGTTATGCAATTGAAGAAGTTTCGGATCAAAAAGTAAAAACGGCATTTTTTAAAATCGGCGAAACAAAAATTGAATTGCTTGAAGCAACATCGGAAGAGAGTCCCGTTGCTAAGTTTATTGAAAAAAAAGGACAGGGGATACACCATATCGCTTTTGCGACCGATAATGTTAATGCGTCATTAAAAGAAGCCGAAGAAAAAGGAATTCGCCTGATAGACAAACAGGCAAGAAAAGGTGCCGAAAATTTGCAAATCGGTTTTTTGCATCCTAAATCAACATTCGGAGTTTTAACCGAACTTTGTGAAAAATAAACGTTCAACTTTAAAAACTTTTAACATTATAAACTTTTAACTTTAAACATTATAAACTTTTAACTTTCAACTAAATATGTCAAGACAGGAAGAAATACAAAATCTTATAAATTTACGTGAAGAAGCACGTCTCGGAGGCGGTGAAAAACGTATTGAAAAACAACATGCACAAGGCAAATATACGGCACGAGAACGTATTGAAATGGTACTTGATGAAGGCAGTTTTGAAGAATTTGATATGTTCGTAAAACATCGTTCTCACGATTTCGGACTTGAAAAACAGCAATATCTCGGCGACGGTGTAGTAACCGGACACGGAACGATTGACGGCAGAATTGTCTATATTTTTGCACAAGATTTTACGGTTTTCGGCGGCTCCTTATCCGAAACTTATGCCAAAAAGATTTGCAAATTAATGGATCAGGCAATGCTGGTAGGAGCTCCCGTTAGCGGAATTAACGACAGCGGCGGCGCTCGTATTCAGGAAGGGGTAATGAGTTTAGCCGGATATGCCGAAATTTTTCAAAGAAATATCCTTGCTTCGGGGGTTATACCGCAAATATCGGCGGTTTTCGGACCCTGTGCCGGCGGTGCCGTATATTCTCCGGCTCTTACCGATGTGGTAATAATGAGCGATAAAACAAGCTATATGTTCGTAACAGGACCGAAAGTTACAAAAACCGTTACCGGTGAAGATATTACAACCGAAGATCTCGGCGGTGCAACTGTACACGCCACAAAATCGGGTATTGCACATTTCAGAGCCGATGATGAAGACGAAGGTATTATGTTGATACGAAAAACATTGGAATACCTTCCGCAAAATAACCTTGAAGACCCCGTACAAACTGAATGTAAAGACCCGATTGACCGATTGGATGATGTGCTGAACGAAATTATTCCCGAAAATCCGAATCAACCTTACGATGTAAAAGATATTATTTATACGATTGTTGATGACGGCGAATTTTTAGAATTTCACAGGCATTATGCTAAGAATATTGTAGTGGGTTTTGTGAAATTTGACGGCAGACCGGTAGGCGTAGTTGCCAATCAGCCGAATTTTTTGGCAGGTGTACTCGATATTGAAGCATCGCGAAAAGCAGCACGATTTGTTCGCCTTTGCGACAGTTTTAACGTGCCGATTCTAACTTTGGTTGATGTTCCGGGATTTTTGCCCGGCAGTGCACAAGAATACGGAGGCATTATTGCTCACGGAGCAAAATTATTATTCGCATACGGCGAAGCAACGGTGCCGAAAGTAACTGTTACTTTAAGAAAATCATACGGCGGTGCACACGATGTAATGAGCAGTAAACAATTGAGAGGAGACATAAATTATGCCTGGCCTTCAGCCGAAATTGCCGTTATGGGTGCCGGCGGTGCAATTGAAATATTGGAAGGCAGAAATATCAAAAATATCGAAAATGAAGAAGAAAAATTAAAGTATATTTCTGAAAAAGAAGCGGACTATAAAAAGAAATTTGCCAACCCCTATGTTGCCGCACAACACGGGTTTATTGACGATGTGATTGAACCCAGAAATACCAGATTCCGAATTATCAGAGCGTTTAAAACGCTTGAAAATAAAAAATTAATTAATCCTCCGAAAAAACATTCTAACATACCTTTATAATATGGATTCATCAGCTTATACAATTGCAATCGTCGGTTATACCATTGTTTTTGCAGCTTTGGTGGTGCTTTGGCTGTTTTTTGCCAATCTGCCGAAATTATTAACCGTTCATCTCAAATTCAAATTTAAAAAAGATAAAGATACTGAAACTTGCGATAAATGCGGCGAATTTATCAGCGGACAGGAAAATGCGGCAATAGCTGCTGCAATTCATCTGTATTTTAGTCAGTTACATGATGAAGAAAGTACAGTTTTAACGATAAAGAAAGTGAAAAAAGATTATTCGCCTTGGAGTTCGAGGGTGTATTCAATAAATACTTTTCAAAGAAATAAATTTTAAACCGAACCTTAATAATGAAAAAATTCAAATTTAAAATACGCGGAAATAAATACGAAGCTGTTGTTAACGGTTTTGAAAAAAATATTGTGGATATAGATATTAACGGCACAAACTATAAAGTTGAACTTGAACAAGATATAGTGAAATCGAAAACACCGAAATTGGTGCGAGCACGAGTTCATACACCGAAAGAAGATGCAAATATTAAAGGAAAAGTCGGAAAACTTGTTAAAGCTCCCTTGCCCGGAACAATTTTTAAACTGAAATGCAAACCCGGAGATGAAGTTTCTGCCGGCGACACATTATTAATTATGGAAGCCATGAAAATGGAAAATAACATCCAATCCGAAATTGACGGAAAAGTAAAATCGGTGATGGTGGCGGAAGGCGATACCGTTTTGCAGGGTGATATTTTATTGGAACTGGAATAACAAACGTAAAAAGAGAAAGAAAAAAATTGATATGAAACGAGTTTTAACATTAGCAGCCGTTTTTACGATACTTTTCGGTATATCAGCTCTGTTTATTCAAAGCAGAAGTCCCGAAAAATCAACCAAAAATAAACAAAAAACGGATATGAAATCTATTTTGGTAAAAGGAAAATGGATGAATAAATCCGGCGGATATAAAATTTCCGCTGAAAGTGAAAATACCGCCGAACGTTTTAAAGCATTCAAATTTAATCCTGACGGAACTTTTGAGTTGGATTCGGCAAAACAAAAATACAACGGAACATGGAAAACTGTTGATAACACGGTGTATTTGAGCTTTATGCCGAAAAAAGTAACACACTTATTTCGCAATAATAATCCAAATAAAAGTTCGTCGAATTATCGCAGCGTTGAAGAAATAATTACATTGTCCGACAGGCAAGGAACCCTAACCGATAAAGAAGAATTAAAACTGTCGGACGGTTTCGTTTACCGGCACCATTCGGAAGCAACATCGGGTTTATTTAATTTTTATGAATTTACGGGTTTTGCAAACGTTCAAATCGGACATTTGATTATGATACTTGCCGGATTGTTTTTCATTTTTCTGGCAATAAAATTTGATTATGAGCCCTTATTGTTAATTCCGATAGGTTTCGGGATTTTAATCGGAAATATTCCGATGTTTCAGGTTGCCGATTTTAATTTAAAACTCGGAATTTACGAACCCGGCAGCGTTATGAATATCCTGTACGGCGGCGTTACAAAGGGTTGGTATCCGCCTTTGATATTTCTCGGTATCGGTGCGATGACGGATTTTTCATCGCTTATTTCCAGTCCGCGATTGATGTTGCTCGGTGCTGCGGCACAAATCGGTATTTTTATTACATTTTTGGGTGCCTTGTATTTGGGATTTGCTCCGCAGGAAGCCGGTGCTATCGGTATTATCGGCGGTGCCGACGGACCTACGGCTATTTTTATTTCATCAAAATTGGCAAACGGAATGAATGTTTTGGCAAACGGCACAACGGTAAAAAATTTAATCGGTCCCATTGCCATTGCCGCATACTCATACATGGCTTTAGTTCCTGTTATACAGCCGCCTGTAATAAAACTTCTTACAACAAAAAAAGAACGACTGATAAAAATGAAACCGCCGCGTGCCGTTACCAAAACCGAAAAAATTATTTTCCCGATTATCGGACTTTTACTTACCGCATTTTTAGCCCCTACGGCATTACCGCTTTTAGGAATGTTATTCTTCGGAAATTTACTGAAAGAAAGCGGTGTTACGGGCAGACTGGCGGAAACCGCAAGAACTTCTTTAATAGATACAATTACGATATTACTCGGAATTACGGTAGGTGCATCAACACAAGCTGATATTTTCTTAACAAAAAGTTCGATTTTGATTTTTGTACTCGGTGCATTTTCGTTTGTTATAGCAACAGCCGGAGGCGTAATTTTTGCTAAAATAATGAATTGGCTTTCGCCGAAAGATAACCCCATAAATCCGATGATAGGTGCTGCCGGTGTTTCCGCCGTTCCCGACAGTGCCCGGGTAGTTCAAACCGAAGGTTTAAAAGCAGACCCGAATAATCATCTTTTAATGCATGCAATGGCACCGAATGTTGCCGGTGTAATCGGTTCGGCAATTGCCGCAGGTATCTTATTAAGCTTTTTGATGTAGATTTTTCAATCATTCAAAATATTTTATTAACAAGCTCCCTTATTCTTTTTTTCTCGGAATATCGGGGCTTTTTTCTGTTAAGACGGCTGATTTTCAGAATAGTAAATCTCATAAGCAGCATTTCAGAAAACGGTATTCTGTGCGGTTTTTATAATTTTTATGCTGATTGTTAAAATTTTCATTTGGAAAAATAAGCAAATATTCTGTATTTCGCAGATTGAAATAAAATGTCTCGAAAAAAGATAAAATTATACAGCATGGCGGATAATAATAATACGGCGGTATATTCGGAAGATACCATAAAAACACTTGAGTGGAAAGAACATATCCGAAAACGCCCCGGTATGTATATCGGAAAATTAGGAGACGGAACTTCTCAAGACGACGGAATTTACGTGTTGATGAAAGAAGTTTTAGATAATTCCGTTGACGAATACATGATGGGCTTCGGAAAAAAAATTGAAATTACCAATGAACAAGGTATTATAAGAGTACGAGATTACGGCAGAGGAATTCCTTTATCGAAAGTATTGGATGTTTCTTCAAAAATGAATACCGGTGCAAAATACGATTCCAAAGTATTTAAAAAATCGGTCGGGTTAAACGGTGTAGGTATTAAAGCCGTAAATGCACTTTCCGAGCAATTTATCATACGCTCTTTTCGTGAAGGCGAAATGAAAGAAATTGAATATTCCGAAGGTAAAGTAATAAGAGACGAAAAAATTAAAAAGACAAACGAAAAAAACGGTACGGAAATAATATTTAAACCTGACAGTCAGCTGTTTAAATCTTATCATTATTTGGATGATTTTATTGAATCCATGCTGAAAAATTATGTTTATCTGAATTCCGGATTAACCGTAAAATATAATGACAAGGTTTATTATTCAAAAAACGGACTGCTTGATTTACTGAATGATAACATAAAAGAAGAGCAAAGACGTTATCCTATAATTCATCTTAAAGGCAATGATATTGAAATTGCTCTGACCCATGCCAATCAATACGGCGAAGAATATTACACTTTCGTAAACGGTCAACATACTTCGCAAGGCGGAACCCACTTGTTGGCATTCAGAGAAGCCGTTGTAAAAACAATTCGTGATTTTTATAAGAAAAATATTGATTTTTCGGATATTCGTACAGGTATTGTAGCTGCAATAAGCATAAAGGTTGAAGAACCGGTTTTTGAATCGCAGACCAAAACCAAACTCGGTTCCAAAAATATTGCTCCCGACGGACCGTCAATACGTTCGTTTATAATGGATTTTGTTACCAAAGAATTGGAGCTTTTTCTGCATAAAAATACTGAAATTGCCGACGAACTTTGGAAAAAAATTCAAGAATCGGAAAAAGAACGCAAAGAAATTTCGGGAATTAAACAATTAGCCCGTAAGCGAGCAAAAAATGTTAAAGTTCATAATAAAAAACTCCGTGATTGTCGTGTTCATTTCAATAAAAATAAAGAAGGTGCCGAAGAATCTACTTTATTTATTACCGAAGGCGATTCGGCAAGCGGTTCCATCACAAAATCGCGCAATGTCAATACGCAAGCCGTTTTCAGTTTAAAAGGAAAGCCGTTGAATACTTACGGCAAAACGAAAAAAATCGTATATGAAAACGAAGAATTTAATTTGATTCAAGCTGCATTAAACATCGAAGACGGTATGGAGGGCTTGCGATACAATAAAATAGTAATTGCCACCGATGCCGATGTTGACGGGATGCACATTCGTTTGCTGCTGATTACCTTTTTTCTCAATTTTTTTCCGGATGTAATAAAAAACGGGCATTTATATATTCTTCAAACCCCGCTTTTTCGTGTCAGAAACAAGAAGAAAACATTTTATTGCTATTCGGAAGAAGAACGCGAAGCAGCGATGAAAGAATTAGGTGCAAATCCGGAAATTACGCGATTTAAAGGGCTCGGTGAAATTTCTCCCGATGAATTTAAACATTTTATCGGAAAAGATATTCGCCTCGATCCGGTGATTATTAATAAAGAAGAATCAATAAGCGAAATGCTTGATTTTTATATGGGAAAAAATACGCCCGAAAGGCAGGATTTTATTATCGATAATTTAAGAGACGAAGAAGAAGTTCTTTAGCGTTGAAAGTTGAAAGGAAAAAGTTGAAAGTTAAAAGGAAAAAGTTGAATGTTAAAAGTTGAAAGTTTAGAGTTAAATGTCAGAAAAAGAATTAAATAAAGAAAATACTTTAAATCAAGATAATTCGGAAGAGCAAGAATATAAGGTGAAATATATTTCCGGAATGTACAAAAATTGGTTTTTGGATTATGCTTCCTATGTTATTCTTGAGCGTGCCGTTCCGCATGTGTCGGACGGACTTAAACCCGTGCAACGCAGGATTTTACATTCGATGAAACGAATGGATGACGGCAGATACAATAAGGTTGCCAACATTATCGGACATACCATGCAATTTCACCCGCACGGCGATGCTTCCATCGGTGATGCACTGGTACAACTCGGACAAAAAGATTTGCTGATAGATATGCAGGGAAACTGGGGAAATGTGCTTACCGGCGACCGGGCAGCAGCGCCGCGATATATTGAAGCACGTTTATCAAAATTTGCATTAGAAGTTGTTTTTAATCCGAAAACTACCGAATGGAAACCCTCATACGACGGCAGGAATAAAGAACCGCTTCATTTGCCTGTAAAGTTTCCTTTACTTCTCGCACAAGGTGTCGAAGGTATTGCAGTCGGTTTGGCATCTAAAATAATGCCGCATAATTTTAATGAACTCATCGATGCCTCAATTGCCCACTTAAAAGGCAAAGATTTTACGATTTTACCCGATTTCTTAACCGGTGGATTAGCAGACTTTTCCGACTATAACGACGGTCGCAGAGGCGGCAGAATAAAAGTACGGGCAAAAATAAGCAAGCGAGATTCAAAAACACTCGTCATTTCCGAACTTCCTTTCGGAAAAACAACAACAACACTCATAGAATCAATTGTTTATGCCAATGATAAAGGTAAAATCAAGATTAAGAAAATCGAAGATAATACTTCCGATAAGGTCGAAATTCTTGTC
>CAZCPV010000055.1:8022-14110 GCA_964500765.1 uncultured Draconibacterium sp. | reverse complement strand
ATTTTTATCTCATAATAAACTTTCAAAAAAAGGATATACCGTAAAGTTCAGACCGCGGAGAATTGTTTAAGACGAAAAAAAGTCAATAAAAAAAAGTAAAATTATTTAAAAAAAATATTTGCAGATAAAATTTTTAATCTTACTTTTGCATCCGCTAATTAACAAAACGGTCCGTTCGTCTAGTGGCTAGGACGCCGGGTTTTCATCCCGGTAACAGGGGTTCAATTCCCCTACGGACTGCAATTTTTTATTTAAAATAATAAAATGGCAAATCATCAATCGTCAAAAAAGAGAATCAGACAAACTGAAAAAAGAAGATTGCGTAACCGATATTATGCAGTAACAACCAGAAATGCCGTAAGAAAATTACGAAGCTTAACCGATAAAAAAGAGGCGGAAGAAATGTTTCCGCAAGTTTCTTCTTTGCTCGATAAATTAGCCAAAAGAAATATTATTCATAAAAATAAAGCTGCTAATATTAAATCGAAATTGGCAAAACATATTGCAAAGATTTAATTTTTTGTAAAATAAACTTTTTAAGAAGGTCTTCTCGTATAGGTGAAGACCTTTTTTGCTATATTTGTCCTTTTTATTGTTGAGGTGAAATTTAAAAATTACTATAAAATATTGGGTGTTTCGGCATCTTCCGATGAAGACGAAATTAAAAAAGCATTTCGAAATTTGGCAAAAAAATGGCATCCGGATAAAAATCAAGGAGATAAAGTTGCCGAAGAAAATTTTAAAGAAATTTCCGAAGCTTACGATGTGTTATCGGATGCTTTAAAACGTAAAAAATTTGATGATTTTGTAAAAGCTGCACAACAACGCAAAAAATATTCCTATTCCAATACATCAACTTATTCTGAACCGGAATATGAGACAGAGTTTTCGGATTTTTTTAAACAGTTTTTTAAAAATAAGAGTAAGAAAAAAAAACGTTCCTATTTTAAAGGAGATGATATTCGAGGGAAAATTACGATTGATTTAAAAGAGGCATACTTCGGGTCGGTAAGAATAATCAATACCTCGGAGGGGAAAATACGGATTAAAATTAAACCGGGAATTGCTTCGGATAAAATAATTAAAATTCCGGGCAAAGGGAAAAAAAGTAAATACGGAGGAGAAAACGGCGATTTGTATATTCGTATTGTTGTAAAGAACATACATAATTTTGTAAGAAAAGGCAATGACTTATTCCAAAAGGCGGAAATTGATATTTATACGGCTCTTCTCGGCGGTGAAATCAGTTTAAAAACCTTAAAAGGCGATGTGAAAATTGTAATTCCTGAAAATTATAATTATAAACGAAAATTAAGACTGAAAGACTACGGAATGCCCGTTTATAATAAGCCCGAAAAGTTCGGCGATTTATACTTGGATTTGAAATATACCTTCCCGAATAAAATTTCCGAAGAAGAAAGAATACTTTTACAAAAATTAAGAGCTGTACGGTTAAAAGAATCCGGTAAAAATGCGTGATTTCCTGACTTTTGAAGCAGATGATTTTTGGATAACATCTTCCGTTATTGCTTCAAATTTGTAGCCCGCTTCTTTATACAATAATAAGGTTTGTGTCAGTGCATAAAACATATTTTTAGTCGCCTTTATATTGTCGTGAAAAACTATTACCGAGCCCGGACGCGTAAAATGTTTAACATTATTAAAACAGTTTTGCTTACTTAATTTTTTATTGAAATCATACGACAAAACATCCCACAAAACAATGTTATATTCTTCATTTATAAGGGTTTGTTGTGATGATTTCATTCTGCCGTGCGGCGGACGAAATAATGTTGAATCAATATATTTTGATGCTTTGTAAATATTGTCAAGGTATTCTTCTGTGCTTACTTTCAGTCCGTTAAGATGAGAAAAGGTATGGTTTCCGGTTGCATGTCCGGCAGCTGATATTTTTTTATAAATATGCGGATATCTTTTTACGTTTTCTCCGACACAAAAAAACGTAGCTTTTGCATCAAATAAATCCAATGCCAATAAAATTTTTTCGGTAATATCCGGAATCGGACCGTCGTCAAAAGTAAGGTAAACAACTTTTTCCGTCGTATTAATTTTCCAAGTAATGTTGCCGAAAGCGTTTTTTACAACTTGCGGAGGATGTACCAACAAATCGGAGAATTTTCTGTATTTAGGTTTAACTATTGCTTCCAAAAGAAGAGTTTTTCTTTACAAACGCAATATTAGTTAATTTATTTTAAAAAAACTTAAAAAATGTTAATTAATTTTAAGGAATTTTAACATTTTGAGCGGAAGCTCTTGAAAATATTGATAATCAGTAAAATATTTTTCCGGTTTTAAATTAAGTTTCAATCGTCCTTATCTTTTTTTCTGTAAATTTTAAAAATTATCAAGGCAAATCCGAGTATTATATGACCCAATACAATTAAACCGATTATTTGTAATAAATGTAAATCAGACATTCTTTTTTTCTTCAAAAATAAATAAACTTTTAAATTTACAAATTAGAATTTAAAATTTTGACAAGTAAAAAAACATACGCCGATATTATTCTTCCGGTTCCTTTGCCGAAATTATTTACTTATGCCGTTCCGGAAAATTTAATTTCGGAATGCAAAATCGGAAAACGAGCAATTATTCAATTCGGGAAAAAGAAAATTTATACCGGAATTATAAAAAATATTCATACCGAAAAACCGGAATACGAAACCAAAAATATTATTTCTGTTATTGATAACAATCCTATAATCAATAAATTACAATTTGAATTATGGGACTGGACAGCGGAATATTATATGTGTACGCTCGGCGAAATATACAAAGCGGCACTTCCGGCAGGATTAAAATTAGAAAGCGAAACAAACATTATTTTAACCGGCGATGCCGATTATTCCGGTATATCCGAAAAAGAGGAATTTATAATAGGTTTGCTGACAAACGAGGATTTTCTTCCCTTAAGCAAACTCGAAAAAGAGACCGATTTTAATGTTTTGCCGGTTGTAAAAAAATTAATCGACAAAAATATTGTTCGTGCCGAAGAGTATATAAAAAAAAGATATAAGCCGAAATTTGAAGAATACATTTCAATGCCGGAAAAATTAAATGACGAAAAATACTTGTCGGAAGTTTTGGAAAAATTGAAACGAGCCAAAAAACAAACCGAACTTTTGATGAATTTTATTTATTTGACAAAATACGGCAGCGAAGATTTCGGAGGAATAAAACCGGCAAAGAATTTTTTGAAAAAAGACGTGCTGAAATTTTGCAAAGCAACATCGGCACCTCTTAAGGAGCTTACGGAAAAAGGATATCTAATTTCCGAAAAGAAAGAAGTAAGTCGGCTGATTTCCGAAAAATACGAAAATACGGAAATAAAAAATCTTAATGAATATCAACTTAAAGCACTGCTTGAAATAAAAGAGAAATTTAAAGAGAATAAACCGGTACTTTTGCACGGTGTTACTTCTTCCGGGAAAACCGAGATTTATATAAAACTTATTGAAGAGCAGCTGGCAAAAGGAAAACAAATTTTGTATCTGCTTCCCGAAATTGCTTTAACGGCACAAATTACGGTTCGATTAGAAAAAATATTCGGTGAAAAACTCGGTATTTATCATTCAAAATTTAATGATAATGAGCGTGTTGAAGTTTGGAAAAGATTACAAAAAGGCGAAAAAAGGATTATTCTCGGCGTACGTTCGTCTGTTTTCTTACCTTTTGATAATTTGGGTTTAATAATTGTTGACGAGGAACACGAAAATACCTATAAACAATACAATCCGGCACCGCGATACAATGCAAGAGATGTTTCAATAATTTTGGCAAATATACATAAGGCAAATATTTTGCTCGGAACGGCAACACCCTCAATTGAAAGTTATTACAATGCAAAAATCGGAAAATTTTCTTTTGTTGAACTTACAAAAAGATATTTGGATATAAAACTTCCGGAAATAATTGTTGCCGATACCAAAGAAGCTCGCAGAAAGAAAAAAATGAAATCTTTATTTACGCCGGAATTGCTTGAAGGTATTGAAACGACACTGAAAAATAAAGAGCAAATTATTCTGTTTCAGAACAGAAGAGGATTTTCGCCTTATACGGAATGCGAAACTTGCGGATATATTCCTAAATGCGAGCATTGCGATGTGAGTTTAACGTATCACAAATTTACCGGTTTTTTAGTTTGCCATTATTGCGGATATTCCGAAAGAGCAACAAAAATATGTAAAGCATGCGAAAGTCCGACAATGGTAACACGCGGTTTCGGGACACAAAAAATAGAAGATGAAATTAAAGAATTTTTTCCCGAAGTTAAAATTTCCCGTATGGATTTGGACAGCACCGGAAGCAAAAAAGCATACCACAAAATAATTTACGATTTTGAAAACGGAAATACCGATATTCTTATCGGAACGCAAATGGTAAGCAAGGGTTTGGATTTTGATAATGTTGCCCTTGTCGGAATTATGAATGCCGATAATATGCTGAATTTTCCCGATTTCAGAGCATACGAAAGAAGTTTTCAGTTGATGGCTCAGGTCAGCGGAAGGGCAGGGCGGAAAAATAAACAAGGAAAAGTTATTATACAAACAAGCGATAAAAATCACCCGATTATTAAAAGTGTTATCAATAATGATTATGAAACTATGTTTAATTCGCAACTTGCTTTACGAAAGCAATTTAAATACCCGCCTTTTTATCGTTTAATTCAATTAAGCATTAAGCACAAAGACAAAAATATTACCGACAAAGCTGCGGAAGATTCGGCACAACGCTTAAAACAAATTTTCGGAAACCGTATTCTCGGACCGGAATATCCCGTAATTTCCAGAATTAAAAATCGTTACATAAAAACCGTTCTCATAAAAATTGAACGAAAACTGTCTCATAAAAAAGCCAAAAAACTTATTAATGAAGTAATTAACCGGGTAAAAAGCAATGATAAATTTAAATATGTGCAATTTGTTGCGGATGTTGACCCGATGTAACTTTAAAAATGCTTAAAATAGTTTTTAAATTTTTTGCTCGGAACCGAAACACAAATTCTTGAATAATTTTCAACTTCAATATCGGTTCTTCGGGTGAAATAATTTAACGGAACGCTGCCGATATTTTTTGCTTTTAATTCTTCATACGATTTATTTACGATTACGAAAATACCGACGGGCAAATCGTTTTGATAAATGTTGTTCGGAAGCAAAGCTTTTTCTTTCAATAATTTAATGTTTTCGGTAATAGCGTTTGCCGTTTTTTCTTTGAAATTTTTTGCCGCTTTTTTGCCTTCTTCGCTTGATAAAATCTTTTCGACCAAAACTTGTGCAAATGCATTAATCCCGTTTCCGGAGTAAAGCAGCCGTACGGCAAATTCTTCATTAAATTCAGTATTTTTGCTGTGCATAAATCCGATACGTTGTCCGCTTAAACCTATTGATTTACTGAAACTTTCTGTTATTATTACATTTTTGTAAGCAAGCAAATTCCGGTACAAATCGTCTGTTCGGTCATAAAATAATCGTCTGTACGGTCCGTCCCAAATTACGATTGTATTTTGTTTTTGCAAAACATCCAAAACCCGATATAATTTTTTATCGTCGGTTTTGATGCCGGTAGGATTATTCGGGTCGCAAATTATAAGGGCGGAATTGTTGAATTTTTCCGGTTCCGAAAGAATTTCATCAAAAGACCGGTAAAAATTTTGCGATTTCCCGGCAATTTTTAAAACATTGGAATAAGCACCCCAATAAAACGAGTGCGTATAAACGGTTTTAATTTCGAGCGTTTGAAAAACAAGAAAAAGAGCATTCATTCCGCCTGCCGTAAGGTAAATATTTTCTTCGGAAGCTCTTTCTGTAAAGAACTCTGTATTAATCGCTTTACGCAAAGATAACATCCCTTTTGAATGCGGATAATATTGAACGGCATCCGAATTAAAATCTATCATCGGAATAATTTCGCTTAAGTCAATATTAACAACACGATTTATCCCTCTGTTAAGATACAAAAATTCTTTTCCCGTTTTTCGACTTTCTTTGCGTAAATCTTCTCCGATTTTTACGATTGCCGAGAATTTTGCTCCGCTTTTGTTTGTTTTCATTAATTTTCTTTCTGA
>CAZCPV010000055.1:0-7922 GCA_964500765.1 uncultured Draconibacterium sp. | reverse complement strand
AAAGAGACGATTTACACCAATTTTGCACCAATCAGATGAATAAATTCTTCTCTGGTTTTTGCATTGGTAAAAGCACCGGTAAATGCCGAAGTTGTCGTAACCGAATTTTGTTTTTGCACACCTCTTATTCGCATACACATGTGCGATGCTTCAATAACCACGGCAACTCCCAAAGGTTTTAAAGTGTTTTCAACGGTATCTCTTATCTGCATTGTCAGGCGTTCCTGTACCTGCATTCGTCTTGAATATGCTTCTACAACGCGGGCAATTTTGCTTAAGCCGGTAATATACTCGTTAGGGATATAAGCCACGTGAGCTTTTCCGTAAAACGGCAGCATATGGTGTTCGCACATCGAATACAAATCAATATCTTTTACGATAACCATTTCTTTGTAATCTTCTTTAAATAAGGCACTTTTAATAATTTCTGACGGGTCGCTGTTGTAGCCCTGCATCATAAACTGAACGGCTTTGGCTATTCTCACGGGCGTTTTTTCCAAACCTTCGCGTGTAACATCTTCGCCTATTAATTTTAAAATTTCTTTATAATGTTCGGCAATTTTTTCGGTTGTTTCGCTGTTCCAACTGTCAACTCTTACATAACCGAAATCTTCGTCAATGCCGGTTCCTTTGCTTATTATTTTCATTTTTTGTATTTTTTAATAATTTTGTAAAAATAAAATAAATCGTATTTAAAAAAGTATTTTGAAAGAAAAATCGGAAATATTAATTGTTTTTGCTTCTGAACTTGAAGCGGAAAGTTTATTAAATAAGTTAATTGAGAAAAATATTAATCCGAATGAAGGAAAATTCTTTAAATTAAATAATATCCGTTTTGAGATTTTTATTTCCGGAATAGGAATACCTTTGACAAGCTATTCTTTTACCAAAAAAATACTTTCCGAAAAATATAATTTGGTTATTAATGCCGGAATATGCGGCAGTTATAATGAAGATTTTGTTATCGGAGATTGTGTCAGCGTTATAATGGACGAATTTGCCGATATGGGTGTAACATACAAAGATAACACATTTAAAACCTTGTTTGAAGAGGGGCTTTTAAAACCCGACAGCAGACCTTTCAGCAGCGGAAAATTATATAATCCGCTGAAAAGCAATATTGATACCGAATTGCCGAAAGTTACCGCAATTACCGTTAACAATGTTTCCGGAAGTAAGGAACAAATTGAATTTCGCAGAGAAAAATTTAATCCCGATATTGAAAGTACGGAAGGTGCAGCGATTGCTTATATTTGTATACGGGAAAAAATTAATCTTTTGCAAATAAGAGCAATCTCAAACAAAGTTGAAGAAAGAAATAAGAAAAATTGGGATATTCCGCTTGCTTTGGATAATTTGGGTGATGAACTTATTCGGATTTTGAAAAAAATTTCTGCTGAAAACGAAAAAATTGTTATTCAATGAAACTGACACTCGGTTTTTCTACCTGCCCCAACGATACCTTTATTTTTGATGCTGCCGTTCATCATAAAATTGATACCGAAGGCATTGATTTTGAATTAATTCTTGCCGATGTCGAAGAGTTAAACCAAAAGGCGTTTGAAGCAGAAATTGACATAACAAAATTAAGTTACCATGCGTATGCTTATGCGGCGGGAAATTATGTTTTGCTGAACTCGGGCAGTGCTTTGGGAAACAATAACGGACCGCTTCTTATAAGCAAAAGAAAAATATATCCCGATGAGGTAAATGAACTTAAAATTGCGATACCGGGAAAATACACAACGGCAAATTTGCTTCTCGGTATTGCATATCCGCAGGCAAAAAATACAATACCGTATTTGTTCTCGGATATCGAAAATGCAGTTTCGGACGAAGAAGTTGATGCCGGGCTTATAATTCACGAAAACCGGTTTACATACGAAACAAAAGGACTGAAAAAGATTATTGATTTGGGCGAATATTGGGAAACAAAAACAAAAATGCCTATTCCTTTGGGCGGAATTGTTATTCACCGGAAATATCAAAAAAGTCTGCAAAAAAAAATAAGCCGTATTATAAAACACAGTATTGAATATGCTTATAAAAATCCCGAATCAAGTTTGGAATATATTCGACAATATGCACAAGAAATGGATGCCGAAGTGATGAAAAAACATATTGATTTATATGTTAACGACTATTCGCTTGATTTGGGCAAAACGGGAAAACAAGCAATAAAAACCTTGTATTCGGAAGCTGCCGAAAGAAATTTAATTCCGGAAATAAATAATCCGATTTTTATTGACTAAGCATCAATCGTTCAATGTCTTCAATTTCAATCGGTTCATCGGCAAGTAAATCAATTTGCCCGTTTTCGGTAACGAGAATATCGTTTTCCAAACGAATACCGAATCCTTCGTCTTCGATGTAAATACCCGGTTCGCAACTCATCACCATTCCGGGTTTAAAAACGGTGTCTTTCGTGCCGACATCGTGTACGTCCAACCCCATAAAATGCGAGTTTCCGTGCATAAAATACTTCATCCGAACGGAGTCTCTTTTTTCTTTTTCGGAAATTTCCGATTGTTTTGCAAGTCCGAGATTTACAAGTTCTTTTTCGATTAATCGATTTACTTCTTCGTTCACTTTGTTTATTGTATTTCCCGGTCTAATCAATAAAGTTGCTTTTCTCATAACACACAAAACGGCATTGTAAACTTCTTTTTGCCTTTCGGTAAATTTTCCGCTTACCGGAATTGTACGTGTCGTATCGGCAGCATAATTTGCATATTCCGCACCGAAATCCATAAGCACCAAATCACCGTTTTTGCATATCTTATCATTTGATACATAGTGTAATACGCAATTATCTTTACCGGAAGCAATAATCGGTTGATAGGCGTGTCCGCAGGCACCTTTGCGTAAGAATTCCGCTGTTATTTCCGCTTCAATTTCATATTCTTTAACACCCGATTTTACAAATTTCAAAACTTTATAAAAAGCACTTGTCGTAATTTCGCATGCTCTTTTTATCAGTTCCATTTCTTCGGGTTCTTTAATTAAACGTAAATCGGAAATCAAAGGAGCAAGTCTTTCGTATTTGTGCAGAGGGTATTTTTCTTGCATTTCTTTTGCAAATCGAATGTCTTTATACGGAACCGGAGTGTCAAATTTTACGTTTTCGTTTCGGTTCAAATAAATATTTTCCGAAAAAAGAACAAGTTCTCTTAATATACTGTCAAATTCGTGAATGTATTTTACGGTTTTAATTCCTGAAATTTCTTTTACTTCCTCTTTTTTCAATTTATGCCCTTCCCATATTTCCAATTTTTTATCGGCTTTCAGAATAAATAAAATTTCTTTAAATTCCGGGTTTTTACACCCTTTGCAAATCAGCAATATTGACTTTTCCTGTTCAATGCCTGTAAGATAAAAGAAATCTGAATTTTGTCTGTAAGGAAATGTTTGATCGCCGTTACGCGGCATTTCGTCAGCCGAATTTATTATTGCAACCGAGTTATCTTTTAGCAGTTTGTATAGTTTATTCCTGTTTTTAATAAAGAGTTTGTTTTTTATTGTTGAATATCTCATTTTGTGTGCATATTATTAAGAATGATTTTAAATAATAAACTAAATGTTAATAAACATATCTGAAAGATATAAATATCTATATTTTTGTGTGTTTTTACAAAAGTATTTAAATAAAATTATAAATTAAATTCTATGAGTAACTTTATTAATTCATCTATCGGGAAAAAACTTATTATGAGTATCTCCGGATTATTCTTAATAGTGTTTTTGTTGGTTCATTTAACGGCAAATTTATTTTTGCTCGGGGGAAGTGATGCATTTAATTTATCTGCACATTTTATGGATACAAATCCGCTTATTCAACTAATGCAGCCGATTTTGGCACTGGGATTTGCTTTGCATATTATTTACAGTTTAATTGTGCAGTTTCATAATTGGAAATCACGCCCCGTCAAGTATGCAAAAGTCAATCAAAAAGAGGCAAGTACTTGGGCTTCAAGAAATATGATTTGGCTCGGACTGTTTGTTTTGGCATTTTTAATTACGCATATTATAAATTTCTTTTGGATAATAAAATTCGGCGAACTGCAAACGGTTACCGTTGACGGTGTTCAAATGGAAGATGCTTATTCGTTGGTTTCCGGATTATTTATGAACGGAACAACCGGAATTATTTATTCCCTTATATATATTATCGGATTTATTGCTCTCGGATTGCACCTGCACCATGCTTTATGGTCGGCATTTCAAACCATCGGTTGGAGTAATATTAAATGGCGAAAAATTTTAACCCTTATCGGTGATATTTATGCAATTTTAATCGCAGTCGGTTTTTCAATTATTCCGATTTATTTTTTATTCATTAAGTAATCATATTCTCACAGAATAAAATTCTTAGTATTATGACAAAATTAGATTCAAAAGTTCCGGAAGGAAAACTTAAAGATAAATGGAGCAATTATAAAGCTCATCAAAATTTGGTAAATCCCGCCAACAAACGTAAAATTGATGTTATCGTTGTCGGCTCCGGTTTGGCAGGCGGTGCTGCTGCCGCAAGTTTGGCGGAAATGGGTTTCAAAGTAAAAGTATTTTGTTACCAAGACAGCCCGCGAAGAGCACACAGTATTGCCGCTCAAGGCGGAATTAATGCCGCAAAAAATTACCCGAATGACGGCGATACGGTTTATCGTTTATTTTATGACACGATAAAAGGCGGTGATTATCGTTCACGCGAAGCAAATGTATATCGCTTGGCGGAAGTCAGTAATGCAATTATTGATCAAGCTGTAGCACAAGGTGTTCCTTTTGCAAGAGATTATTCAGGTTATTTGGATAACCGTTCTTTCGGAGGTGCTTTGGTTTCCAGAACTTTCTACGCAAGGGGACAAACCGGACAACAACTTTTGCTTGGGGCATACAGTGCTTTGTCTCGCCAAATAGGGCTGGGAAATATTGAAATGCACAACCGTACCGAATTAATGGATATTGTTCTTGTGGACGGAAAAGCAAGAGGTATTGTAACAAGAAATCTAATAACCGGAGAAATTAAAAGTCATTTCGGGCATGCCGTTGTTTTGGCAACCGGTGGATACGGAAACGTATTTTATCTTTCGACCAACGCTATGGGAAGTAACGGCAGTGCCGCATGGAAAGCATATAAAAAAGGTGCATTTTTTGCTAATCCCGCATTCGTTCAAATACACCCTACTTGTATTCCGCGACACGGCGAATTTCAATCTAAATTAACTTTGATGTCCGAGAGTTTAAGAAACGACGGACGAATTTGGGTACCCAAGAAAAAAGAAGATGCCGAAGCAATCAGAGCCGGTAAAATGCGTCCCGAAGATATTCCCGATGAAGACAGAGATTTTTATTTGGAAAGACGCTACCCCGCATTCGGTAACTTAGTTCCGCGTGACGTAGCTTCAAGAGCGGCAAAAGAAAGAACCGATAAAGGTTTCGGAATTGAAAAAAACAGCACCGGAGAAGGTGTTTATCTTGATTTTAAATATGCAATCGAACGTCTCGGAAAAGATGCTATTGAGGCACGATACGGAAACTTATTTCAAATGTATGAAAAAATTACCGATGAAAATCCGTATGAAACACCGATGCGTATTTACCCGACAATTCACTATACAATGGGCGGGCTTTGGGTTGATTACGAATTGCAATCAACCATCCCGGGATTGTTCGTAGCCGGTGAAGCCAATTTTTCCGACCACGGAGCTAACAGACTCGGAGCTTCTGCTTTAATGCAAGGATTAGCCGACGGATATTTTGTACTTCCTTATACAATTCAAAATTATTTGGCTTATGAAATTACCAATCCTCGAATGAATCCGGAAGAACATCCCGAATTTAAAAAAGCCGAAGATGAGGTAAAAGAACAAATTAATAAATTAATGTCCGTAAACGGAAACCAATCGGCAGACCATTTCCACAGAGAACTCGGAAAAATTCTTTGGGAACATGTGGGCATGGCGAGAAATGAAGAGGGTTTAAAACAAGCCATTGAAAAAATAAAGATTTTAAGAAAAGAATTTTGGGAAAATGTTCATATCCCCGGAAGTACGGATACCGTTAATCCCGAGCTTGAAAAAGCAAATCGAGTGGCTGATTTTCTTGAACTCGGTGAATTGTTGGCTTACGATGCACTTGAAAGAAAGGAATCTTGCGGCGGGCATTTCAGAACGGAATACACGACCGAAGAAGGAGAAGCATTAAGACGCGATGACGAATATATGTATGTTGCGGCATGGGAATATAAAGGCAGCGATGCTAAACCCGAACTGCATAAAGAACCTTTACATTACGAAGAAATTGAAGTTAAAACGCGTAATTATAAAACGGCATAAGCAGTCGGTTTAACAATTTCATTAAATTTTAAATTTAAAATTATGGCTCATAAAACAATAAATATAAAACTCAGAGTTTGGCGACAAAAAGATGCCAAATCGAAAGGTGCTTTTGAAACGTATGAATTGGAAAATATTTCGATTGACAGTTCATTTTTAGAAATGATTGATGTCTTAAACGAAAAATTGATAAGCGAAAATAAAGAACCGGTTGCTTACGACCACGATTGTCGCGAAGGAATATGCGGAATGTGCAGCTTGTTTATCAACGGGCGTGCTCACGGACCCGACAGTTTGGTAACAACTTGCCAATTGCACATGCGTAAATTTTCCGACGGCGAAACGATTACCGTTGAACCGTGGCGTGTAGGAAGTTTTCCGATTATTAAAGACCTTATGGTTGACAGAACGGCTTACGAAAAGATTATGCAAGCCGGCGGATTTGTTTCCGTTTCAACGGGCGGTGTGCCGGATGCCAACGCTATTCCGATTCCGAAAGCCGATGCCGATGAAGCCATGGATGCTGCGGCATGTATAGGTTGCGGAGCTTGTGTGGCTACCTGTAAAAATTCTTCGGCAATGTTGTTTGTTGCCGCAAAAGTTTCTCAATTGGCATTATTACCGCAAGGAAAAATTGAAGCAAGTCGTCGGGCAAGAAATATGGTGGCAAAAATGGACGAACTCGGTTTCGGTCATTGCTCAAATACGGGTGCTTGCGAGATGGAATGCCCGAAAGGAATTTCATTGGCACATATTGCACGCTTAAACAGAGAATTTTTGGTTGCCGGCATAAAAGCATAGGAAAGTTTACAAATTTTATTGAAAAGAGGGTGTTTTTTGCATCCTCTTTTTTGATGTAAGTCATGAAAACTCTTATTGCCAACGAGAACGGTTACTGAGCTTGTCGAATAAAACGGTTGCTGAGCTTGCCGAAGTAACCGTTCTCATCAGTGTGCCGAATTCTTTGTCGAATGGACGTTGCCTGTGTCGAAGTAATCGTTGCCTGAGCTTGTCAAATGTACGTTGCCTGAGCTTGTCGAAGGCAAGTTCGCTTCCGGTTTCGACAAGCTCAACCTCCGGCTATTCGGTAATTGAGTTTGTCGAAATTATGGAAAAAACCCAATACCCCGATTATTCAGATTTTTTTAATACTTTTGATAAAATATAATACTTCAAATTATGAAAAATTTACTTTTGTATTTCGGAATTATTTCTGTATCTTTTTTTACCGCCTGCAACGATACATACCGCGATTTTCAATCCGTAAAAGATATGAAATGGTATAAAAAGGATATAAAAACCTTTAATGTTACGATACCCGAAGACGGTACTTACGATTTAATTTTTGCTTTTCGGCATTCAAGCGGTTATCCGTTTACTTCGATAAAAATTAATATCGAACAAACAACTCCCGACGGAAAAATTTTAGAAAAAGATGCCGAATTTCCCGTTGCCGATAAAAACGGAAAGTATCTCGGCGAAGTAACCGGGCAATTGTGGGATTTAGAAAATAATTTTGATGAAAATGTTTTCTTGAAAAAAGGAAAATATATCTTTAAAATAAGTCATACGATGAACCATAATCCTGTT
>CAZCPV010000054.1:0-14427 GCA_964500765.1 uncultured Draconibacterium sp. | reverse complement strand
TTAAACAAACGGAAGAATTCAGAAACGGATATTAAGGGGGATTGAATATTGATTATTGATTATTGATTATTAATTATCGAATATTAATTTTTAAAAAACTGAAGATTCCTAATCGTTTTTACCGATAATTTTAAATTTTTTAACAATTTTTTCGCCTTTGTTATCAACCAAAGTCAAGCTGTGTTCGCCGACTTTCGGGCTTAATTCTATTTGGTGAATTCCTTGTGTTTGTCCTATAAATCGGTTATCAACATACCAAAAAATAATTGCATTTTTATCTCTGTGGGCAGCTTCAAAAACTGTTTTTCCGAGTTTTCCGTCCAAATCAACCGGCACATAAATTTCGGTATTCTTAAACGGATAAATTAACTCCATATTCCTTTCATAATCAACAGCTTCCTTGCAATCCGAACGATACGGAGGCAGGTATTTGTAAGACGCATTTTTTCGTTTGTAATAGTTCTCGACCGCAGGCGGCAAAATAAACCACGATTTTGTTACAATGTTATCAATATCTTCACAACTTGTATTGACACGAAAATGTTCGGTTTTATCCAAATGTATTAATTTATGATACGGACAAACATCGGTTCTGTTTCCGTTTTTCGGTATCAGTTCGCTTACCGGATGTTCACAATTTACGGAAGCCAAATAACCGCTTTCTTTACATATTTCTGCCTCGGTCATATCAAATTCGGGTTTAGCAAACCAATGCTCGGCATCGGGCAAAACATCAAAAACATCAAACAATATCGGTGCGGCGGCTTTTAATCCGACAATTCCGGGGCGACCTTCTCCGTCGGCATTTCCCGCCCACACTCCTACGACATAACGCGGTGTAACGCCCACTGCCCAAGCATCTCTGAAACCGAAACTGGTACCGGTTTTCCAGGCAATCGGTTCGGACGACTGAAACATTCGCCAATTTGCTTCGTCATTGGGTCGTTCTACGTCGAGCATAGCTTTAAAAGTAAACCAAATTGCCGATGCGGAAAAATAGGAGTTTAATTCATAATTTTCATCTTGTTTTTTATACCGGGATAATTTTTTTAAATCAAAAAACGGCGGATGATAATCGGATTTTTTGTATTGGTATCCGTATTTTTCATAATTATTTAAACTCCTTGCCATTGAGGCATAGCCGCCGCAAATATCCCATAAACTGCCTTCGCAACCGCCGAGAATAAGAGATAAACCGTAGTGCTCGGGCGGGTTATTCAAACTTGTTAAACCGACAGCTTTTAATTTGTAATAGAATTTTTCCTGACCGTATTGCCGCAGCATTCTTACCGCAGGAATATTTAAAGACCTTGCCAGTGCTTCCTTTGCCGGAACGGCACCGTCATAATTTCTGCCGTAATTTTTCGGTGTATAGCCGCCGATTCGTGTCGGGATATCATAAACCAAAGTATTAGGCAAAATATCACCTTCCGTAAGCATCGAAGCATATAAAAAGGGCTTTAAAACGCTTCCCGTACTTCTTAATGAAGTTATAATATCCACATTATCAGCATTTTTGTCGGAATTACCGGAATAATTTCCCATATAAGCAATTACGGCTCCGGTTTGCACGTCGAGAACTAAAATTGCCGTATTATTTATATGATTTCCGGAAAGTCGGGCATAATGTTTTTTTGCAATACGATTTATTTTTTTCTGAATTTCGGCATCAATCGTAAGCGTATTAACAGACGATTTTTCTTTGTATATACGCATCATTAAATGATATGCCGTGTTCGGAAATTGCTTCGGAACTTCCGGTATATCTTCGTCAACGGAAAGCTCGTAAGTTTCTTTGTCAATAATTTTTTTATCCGACAGTTTTTTTAATAAACGATTTCGCTTATGTCGCAAAGCATCTCTGTTTTTTCCGGGATGAATAAGTGCCGGACTGTTGGGCAAAACCGCCAATGTTGCCGCCTGTGCCCACGATAATTTATTTGAATTTACACCGAACCACCGCCAAGCAGCCGCATCAATTCCTACCACATTTCCGCCGAAAGGGGCATGCGAAGCATACATTTTTAAAATTTCGTCTTTTGAATAAGACAATTCCAAGCGTGTTGCCAAAATTATTTCTTTAATTTTTTCTGCTATCGTTCTTTTTTTTCCTTTGCGGGAAAGGCGGATAACTTGCATCGTTATTGTACTTCCGCCGCTTACGATTTTTCCGGCTTTTAAATTTTGTATTACAGCACGCAGCAAACTGAAAATATCAACACCGGGATGATAATAAAAACGCCGGTCTTCAAAAGTTATAATTGCTTTTTTGAATTTGTAAGGAATACTGTCGGTTTCCGGAAAACGGTATTGTCCGTCGTCGGCAACATGTGCCCCGAGCAAAACCCCGTTTCGGTCTTTTATAACCGTGCTGTACGGTTCGTTAAAAAGTTGTGAAGGTAATACGAACCAATAAAGAATTGCCGAAAGAATAATTCCGAGAGAAATTAATATTTTTTTTTTATGTTTTTTCACTTTAAATCGGAAATAAAAGCATCAACATCTTCTTTTTTTGTTGCCCAAGAGCAAATTATTCTGACAACGGATTTTGTTTCGTTAATTTTTTTCCAAACATAAAATTCGTATTTTTTGTGCAATTCGGTAATCAATTTATTTGGTAATATCGGGAAAAGTTGGTTTGTTTGCGGTTGGCTTAAAAAATTATATCCTTTATTTTTCAGGGCTTGTGCAATTTTTTGTGCCGAATGATTTGCTCTTTCGGCAAGTTCAAAATACAAATTATTTTTGAACAAAGTAAGAAACTGAATACCGAGCAATCTGCCTTTTGCAAGCAATGCCCCTTTTTGTTTCAGATAAAATCGAAAATCTTCTTTTAATTTTTCGTTGCTTATAACAATGGCTTCACCGAGCAATGCACCGTTTTTTGTTCCGCCTATGTAAAAAATATCCGTTAATTCGGAGATGTCTTTCAGTGTTAAATCATTTTTTTCGGAGCTTAAAGCCGAAGCCGATCGAGCTCCGTCGATATACAGATACAAATTATTTTTTTTGCAAATTTCGGATAGCTTTGTCAGTTCTTTTTTAGTATAAACAGTTCCTATTTCGGTCGAATTTGAAATGAAAACCATTTTGGGCTTTACCATGTGTTCATCGGTATGATAATCAACAACTTCCTGTATTAATTCGGAAGTTAATTTTCCGTCTTCGGTTTCAATTGTATTAATTTTATGTCCGGTTGCTTCGATTGCACCGGCTTCATGAACTTCGATATGTGCCGTATTTGCGGCAATAACGGATTGATGCGGTTTTAACAAGGAAGATATTACAATTAAATTTGCCTGTGTTCCGCCGGATACAAAATGGATGTCAATGTTATTAATACCTATCTTGCTTTTAATTAATTGTTTTGCTTTTTCGGAAAATTCATCTTCGCCGTACCCTATGGTTTGAATTAAATTTGTTTTTGAAAGTGTTTTTAATATTTCGGGATGTGCCCCTTCGGAATAGTCGTCTTTAAAACTTATTTTTTTCATTTGAATCGAAAAGTTTTTTGTTCGGATGCTTAGTTTTTTATGAAATTGGAAACATAAAACCGTGTAACACAAAAGCGATACACGGTTATTCGATAATCAGGTATTTTTCAGATTTCAATAATTTCGTTCGTATCTTCTTTGTATTTCAGTCCGTGTTTTTTTAAACTTTCGGAAAATTCATTAACGGTTAATTTTCCCGTACGCCAAAGGAAAAGTTCTTCTTCCAAACGTTCGTTTTTTATTTGCAGCCAATATTTTTCATCTTCACTTATTGCTTTTGTTTCTTTTTTCTTTTCGGCAACAGGTTCTTCCGGCGGAATATTTTTTTTCTTTATTCCGGCGGAAGCCAACAAATTATCCAAACCGCTTTTAAAGCTTTTTTTAGCCATTTTTATCGTAAATTCTCAAAATATTTTCAAAAATAAGAAATTTATTCGGATTTATTGCCGAATTTTTTTTCCATTTCAATAACTTCATTTACAATTCTTCCGTAATCGAAAGCCCCGTTGCTCTCAGGAGCATATTCAAAAATATCCTGCCCCACGGCGGGTGCTTCCGCCAAAGCTATATTTGTTCTTACTTTTGCCTTAAATACTCTGTCGTCAAAATACATAATAATCGTATCTAACACATCTTGATGAAGAATTTTTCGTCTGTCGTACATAACAACAAATACACCGGTAATTTCAACTTTTCGGTTTAATGTAGTTTTAATTCCGTTTACCACTTCAATAATTTTTGCCAACCCTTTAACGGCAAGAAAATGCGGCTGGATGGGAATAATTACTTCATCGGATGCGGCAAAGGCATTTAAAGTAAGTAATCCCAATGACGGCGGACAATCAATAATTATATAGTCGTAATTGTTTCGTATCGGTTCTATTAATTTTGCAATATTACTTTCCTGACCGGTTTCGGTATTTAGTTCTATTTCGGCAGCAGCCAATTCGGCAGATGCGGGAATAATATCCAAATTTTTTCGGATATTAATCGGTTGCAAATCTTGTCCGTTTGAAAAAGCATCGTAAACAGAATGTTCCGCTTCCGAAACGCCGAAACTAATAGTTAAATTTGCCTGCGGATCTAAATCTATTAACAGAACTTTTCTGTTTTTATATGCCAATCCGGCACCTATATTAACCACACTCGTTGTTTTTCCAACACCGCCTTTATGATTGCTTATTGAAATTACTCTGCTCATATTTTTTTTAATAAAATGCTTTGTATTAACTTAATATAAAAATTCTTTATTTATGATTACAATAACCTTGCAAAAGATAAAATTATAAAGTTTTTTTCAGAATCAATTAATTTCGGATTATAAAAAAAGAAAAATGTTGTATATTGCACCAAAACTAACAAATAAATTATTATGATTTTAAGAAAACAAATATTATTTATTTTTTTAATCGTTTTTTTGTCGATTGTAAATTCAGAAAAGATTTTTGGTCAGAAGAAAATACAGACAGCTCTTGAATTATCTAAAAACAATAAATTCCGATACATAAAATCGGGCAGAAAAGCACGAATTCATATAAATAATCAAAAGTATAAAGTTTGGATTGACAGTATAAGTCCCGATAAAATTTTTACGAAAGATACAGCATTTGAAATTGATAAAATCGACAAAATTGCCATACGTTACAGAGGAACGATGATAAGCGGAAGTATTATAGGAACGGCAGGATTGTTATTTACCGGAGTAGGAACAGCCATGATAATTCAAGGATTCAAGAGTAATGATTTGGGCGGAGTTTTTGCCGTTATTATCGGATTGGCGATTGATATTATAGGCGTTCCCGTTGCAGGTATAGGAGCTTCTGTTTTTTTTATCGGTAAAAAATACAAAAAAAATAAAGGTTGGAAATTTAAAGCTGTTCAAATTGAATGATACTATTTAAATCTGATTTATTACTTCCAAAACGGCAATTGCTTCTTTAACGTTTTCAATATTTTGAAAAGTCATTGTCAGTTTATCATTGCGTTCTTTCAGCATTGTTTTATCCGGATATTTCTTTATAAATTCTAAAATATTACCGAAAATATCCGATTGATAATAAACCGAATTTTTATTTGAAACTAAATAACAAAGCATTTTTCGGTTTCTTAAAATAATTTTTTCTATACCTAAATTCACGGCTTTTTGTCGAAGACGTACTGCATTTATAAGCTCGCTGCTTGCTTTCGGTAATTTTCCGAAACGGTCTTTAAGCTCGTCTTCAAAAGATTGCAAACCCCCCTCATTATCAACAGCATCCAAACGTTTGTAAAGTTTTAAACGTTCTTCGGTATTTTCGATATACGTTTCCGGAAAGCGAATTTCCAAGTCGGTATCAATATGACAATCGTTCACAAATTTATGTTCTGTATTTTCTATACTTACTTTGCCGTCTTTGTTTTTATTAAACAATTCTTTAAATTCTTCTTCTCGCAATTCTTGGACAGCTTCATCTAAAATTTTATGATAATTTTCGAAACCTATATCAGCAATAAATCCGCTTTGTTCGCCTCCGAGCAGATTTCCGGCACCGCGAATATCCAAATCCTGCATGGCGATATTAAAACCACTGCCAAGTTCCGAAAAGGTTTCAACCGCACGTAATCGTTGCCTTGCTTCATCGGTTAAGGAAGATAAAGGCGGAGCAAGCAAATAACAAAATGCTTTTTTGTCGGAACGCCCTACCCTGCCCCTCAATTGGTGCAAATCACTTAATCCGAAATTATGTGCATTATTGATAATAATTGTGTTGGCATTGGGAATATCCAAACCGGATTCGATTATGGTTGTAGCAATCAAAACATCATATTCTTCATTAATAAAACCGGTCATAATTTTTTCCGTTTCGGAGGGTTTTAATCTTCCGTGCATCACAGCTGTTTTTATCTGCGGAACAAGCCGGTTAATTAAAGATTCAATTTTATATATGGTATCAATTCGATTATGAATAAAAAATACTTGTCCGTTTCGGCGATATTCATAATCAAGGGCTTCTTTAATAATTTTCTTGTCAAAACGATGTAATTCGGTATATATCGGGTATCGATTCGGCGGCGGTGTATTAATAATTGACAAATCTCTGGCTCCCATAAGAGAAAATTGTAAAGTTCGCGGAATCGGAGTTGCCGTCAGAATTAAAGTGTCAACATTTATTTTTAATGTTTTAAGTTTTTCTTTTACAGCTACACCGAATTTTTGTTCTTCATCAACAATCATCAAACCTAAATCTTTGAATTTCACATCTTTACTCACCAAACGATGAGTTCCGATAATAATATCAATTTCTCCGCTTGCCAGTTTTTTTAAAGTTTCTTTCTGTTGTGCCGGAGATTTCAATCGGCTTAAAAAATCCACCGTACAAGGTAAATCTTTTAAGCGAGAAGAAAAGGTTTTAAAATGTTGTAAGGTTAAAACCGTTGTAGGCACAAGCACGGCCACTTGTTTGTTATCGGCAACAGCTTTAAACGCAGCTCTTACGGCAATTTCGGTTTTTCCGAAACCTACGTCGCCGCAAATCAACCTATCCATAGGAATATCCGATTCCATATCATTCTTTACGGCATCCGTTGCTTTTCTTTGGTCGGGCGTATCTTCAAAAATAAAGGAAGACTCCAAAGCATATTGTAAATAACTGTCGGGCGAAAAAGCAAAGCCCTTTTCTTGCTTGCGTTTGGCATACAAAGCAATAAGTTCGCGAGCGATATCTTTTACGCGACTCTTGGTTTTTTTCTTTAAATTTTGCCATGCGGCAGAGCCGAGTTTGTATATTTTCGGCTGTTTGCCTTCTTTGCCTTTATATTTTGAAATTTTATGAAGATTATGGATATTAACGAGTAAAATATCATTATCTTTATAGACCAAACGAATTGCTTCCTGCAATATTCCTCCGCCGACATCAATTGTTTGCAACCCTCCGAATCGCCCGATACCGTGGTCGGAATGCACCACAAAATCGCCTGCCTGTAAGGTATTCAGTTCGTTTAATGTCAGCGTTTCTTTGTTTTTGTAATAAGTTGCACTTCGCAAAACAAACTTGTGATATCTGCCGTAAATTTGATGTTCTGTATAACAATTTATTTTTAAATCGTCATCGATAAATCCCTCATGTAATATACCTTGTACATGAATAAAATCAGGCAATATTCCGTTTTCATTTTCTTGTTTTACAGCATTTTTAATTTCTTCCGATGCCAATATTTCTTTTAGGCGTTCGATTTGTATTTTATTGTCGGAAACAATATAATTTTTATATCCGTTTTCCGTAAATTCGATTAAATGTTTTGCGAGTTGTTGAAAATTTTTATTTAAACGCAGATGTTTTTGTGTGTTAAATAAAAGTACATGTTTTGCTTTAAAAAAAGATTTTTCGGCAATTTCAATCGTTCTGAATTTCTTAAATAATTCGAAAGTTTCGGGATATGAAATTAAATTATCAGTATTTTGTTGTTCCGAAATCTGTTTCAGTTTATCAAAAAACAGGGTAAAATCATCCGACCAAATAAGTGTTTTACCGGATATAAAATTAAAAAATGAGATTTTATTTTTGTTTTCAATTTTATTGTGAACATCAGGCAAAACAGATATTTTTTCAAATTTCTCCTTTGATAATTGAGAAACCGTATCAAAACTTCTGATACTTTCGATTTCTTCATCAAAAAAATCAATTCTGAAAGGATATTCGTTTGAATAGGAGAAAATATCAACAATACTTCCGCGTACGGCAAATTGCCCGGGTTCATATACAAAATCAACTTTTTCAAAACCGTATTCGATAAGCATTTCCGTAATAAAACTTATGGGAACTTCCTCACCTTTTACCAAATCAAGCGTATTTTTTTTTAAGTTTTTCTTGTCGGTAACTTTCTCCGAAAGTGCCGAAACATAGCTTACAATAATATATGTATGATTTTTTTGAATACAATTCAACACTTCGGTACGCATTATAACAGCCGCTTCGTCCGGTTTTCCCACAGTGTTTTCTAACTGTTTCTTTTTGTATGAAGACGGAAAAAACAGAATATTTTTATCGGGCAAAAGTTCCTTTAAATCGTTTTGAAAATAAGCGGCTTTTTCTTTATCCGGAAAAATAAAAAGATACGGCGTGTCAAGTTGTTTTATTATTGATGAAACAAACATACTTATTCCCGAAGCGTTTAATCCTTTTAACAGAAGATGATTCGATTTATCTTCTTGCAACAGCGTCTTTAATCGGATAAAAGACGAATGTTTTAAATATTTTTCGGAAAATTCGGAAAGTTTCAATGAGGACACTGTTTATTTTTTGTGCAAATTTAAAAGTTAATGCAGATTATGAAAATAATGATATTTTATTTACTTATTAAAAGTTGCTTTAAACATCTTTTTAAACTGTCTTTCCAAAAAGGAACTTCTGTATCAAATATTTCTTTGATTTTTGTTTTATCAAGCAAACTGTACTTCGGGCGTTTTGCCGCCGTCGGATATTCTTCCGAAGAAACCGGATTTACCGTACAATTTATTTTTGCAACAGACATAATTTCTTTTGCAAATTCGTACCAAGAACAAGCCCCTTCGTTTGAAAAATGATATATTCCGGAAGGATATTTTTCGGGTTCATCGGATATTTTTCTTATAATTTCAAGAACGGAAAATGCCAAATCACCGGCATAAGTCGGCGAGCCGATTTGGTCGGCAACCACATTCAGTTTATCACGTTCTTTTCCGAGTCGCAACATGGTTTTTACAAAATTATTTCCGTACACGGAATACAACCACGAGGTGCGAATAATATAATATGAGAATGCTTGTTTTGCATAATTTTCGCCGAGTAATTTTGTTTTTCCGTACACCGACTGCGGATTTGTTTTATCATTTTCTTTATACGGAATTTCACTTTCGCCGTCAAACACGTAATCGGTTGAGATATGGATGAACGGAATTTTATATTGCTTTGAAATTTCTGCTAAAATTTTTACCGCATTTGCATTAATATTTTCGGCATTTTTAAAATCATTTTCCGCCTTATCCACATTGGTATATGCCGCACAATTAACAATATAATCAAACTTATTTTTCGTATAAAAATTATGCACGGCGGATTTATTTGTAATATCCAAATCCTCAACATCGGTAAACAGGAAATTAAATTTCATAAATTTTCCGGTAAGTTGTTTAATTTCATTCCCGAGTTGTCCGTTTGCTCCGGTAACAAGAATTGTATTTTTCATAATTTATTGAAAATCTTTTATATCCGGTTCTTGATCTCCGAATTCTTTCATAAATTCTTCGGCTTTATTTACCATATTTCGAGAACCGACATAAAAAGGTACTCGCTGATGCAGGGATTCCGGTTTTAAATCTAAAATTCGATTTCCTCTGCCGTCGGTTGCTTTTCCTCCGGCTTGCTCTATAATAAATGCCATCGGATTACATTCATACAACAAACGCAATTTTCCCGTAGAATATCCGGCTGTTTTCGGATAAATAAAAATACCGCCTTTCAGTAAATTTCTGTGAAAATCGGCAACCAAAGAACCGATATATCGCGAAGTATAAGGTCTTCCGGTCGGAACATCTTTCTTTTGACAATATTTGATGTATTTTTTTACTCCTTCCGGAAATTTTATATAATTTCCTTCATTAATTGAATAAATTATTCCCGAATGCGGTGTAATAATATCGGAATGCGACAGGCAAAACTCCCCTATTGACGGGTCAAGCGTAAACCCGTTTACACCTCTTCCGGTTGTATAAACCATCATTGTGGAAGAACCGTAAATAACATAACCCGCAGCCACTTGTTTTGTTCCTTCCTGCAAAAAATCTTCGATTGTTGCTTTATGCCCTACCGGAGAAACCCGTCGATATATCGAAAAAATGGTTCCTATTGACACATTTACATCAATATTCGATGAACCGTCCAAAGGATCCATAGAGACAATATATTTTCCCTGCCGAGGTAAATCCTCATCAAAAGTTACGATATTTTGGTCTTCTTCGGAAGCAATCCCGCAACATTCACCGCTGGCTTTTAATGAAGCTATAAATTTCTCATCGGCATAGACATCCAACTTTTTTTGCTGTTCGCCTTGTACATTGTCCGTTCCGGCATCACCGAGAATATCAACCAAACCGGCTTTGTTTACTTCTCTGTTAACAACTTTTGCCGCCACACCGATGTGGGTCAACAAACGAGAAAGTTCACCTTTGGCATACGGAAAATCCGACTGCCTTTCAATAATAAATTCATTAAGCGTTGTAACTGACATTTTTTGTTTTTTAAGGAAATTAAAACAAAAGTAAAAAAAATTGCTCATTTTTCGGTTAATTTTGTCATTTTTGGCTCCGAAATATGAATATCTCGACAAATGAAAGTTTTTAAATTCGGCGGAGGTGTGCTTAAAACAGGGGAAGATGCCTTGCAGCTGCTGAAAATTTTAAAGGAATACGAAAAAGAAAATCTTATTATTGTTGTTTCGGCTTTCAACAAAGTTACTTCAAAATTTGAACGATTGTTGAATACTTTTTTTTTCGAAGACAAATTTGACAATGAACTTTTTGAGAATATAAAAAACTACCATATTGATTTTGCAAAAGCTGTTTTTGATACTGAAAATCTGAAAATTATCAGTAAAAAACTATATAAAATTTTTGATGAAACAGAAATTTTATTTTCAAAAAAATTGAGTAAAAATTATCATTTTGAATACGACAGGATTGTTTCTTACGGTGAAATTTTATCTTCCCTTATTATTTATGAGTTTTTAAAATCAAGAAAATTTAATTGTAAATTTGAAGATATCAGAAAAATAATTTTAACGGATTCGGCACATTGCGAAGCCAAAATAAAATGGGAAAAGACGATACAAAATATTAAGGAAAATTGTATTATCAATAAGTCGGAAATATGTATCACACAAGGATTTATAGCTTCCGATGAAACCGGCAACACAACAACGTTGGGAAGAGAAGGCAGCGATTTTACGGCTTCCGTATTGGCGTATGCAAACAATGCCGATGAAGTTATTTTTTGGAAAGATGTTGAGGGAATTTACAATGCCGACCCCGAAAAAACCGATGATTTTGTCTTACTTCCGAAACTTTCATACAGAGAATCGTTGGAACAGGCATTTTACGGTGCAAAAATTTTACATCCGAAAACCATAAAACCGCTTCAAAATAAAAAAATACCCATTTATGTAAAATCCTTTAACAATTTTCAAAAAAACGGAACAGAAATTACGGATATTTCAAAATTCAGTAAAAATTATTATCCTGAAAATCCGATATTTATAATTGAAGAAAAGCAGATTTTAATTTCGGTTTCCACTTTGGATTTTTCGTTTATTTCAGAAGATAATCTCGGAAAAATATTTATGCTGTTGTCTGAGTATCGCATAAAAGTAAATTTAATGCAAACATCGGCGATAAGTTTTTCGATTTGTGTTACTGATGACCCTTTTAAAATTCCGGAATTTATTAATGAATTAAAAACCGATTTTAAAGTTTTATATAACAACGATTTAGAATTAGTTACAATACGTCATTATACCGATGAAGCCGTAAAAAAAATGATTTCGGGCAGAGAAGTGATATTAAGGCAATTAAGCCGAAGAACGGCAAGGTATCTTATGAAATAAAATTATTTCGAGAAAATTTTTGTCTGTTTTTTTAAATTATTATACCTTTGCAATCGCTTTTTCGGAGAGGTGGGAGAGTGGCTTAATCCACCGGTTTGCTAAACCGGCGTACCGTAGATGCGGTACCGGGGGTTCGAATCCCCCCCTCTCCGCTTTTTTTATGCAATTTTTTCGGGGTATAGCGCAGCCCGGTTAGCGCATCTGCTTTGGGAGCAGAGGGTCGCAGGTTCGAATCCTGCTACCCCGACCTGAAAATCAAGGGTTTACATTAATTTGTAAACCTTTTTTATTTGCACACAACTTTCTGATTTTTTTCAGTTTCTCATTTTGTATTTAGGAACTTTCAAGAAATACAAAAATCAGTTCATTTTTACCGGCTAATTTTTTATTTTTCTTTAAGATTTTATCGGATAATTCTCTCAATCACACAACTTCTTCCATTTGTAAAGTGTATCTTTTGTGGTTTTTCCGCCAAGACTTTTAAAATGTTTTTCAGCATTGGGAGCACCAGAGAAACGTTTTATTGCCCAAATTGCAAGTTTAGCTTTAAAACAGTCTTCCATTTCTTTGACTGTTTTTTTATCAGAAAAAAATTTATTCTTATCTTCTTCAACTTTACTGTAAGAAATATATTTTTCAAATTCTTTTTTTGTAAATGTAAAAGCATCATTTACTTTTAATAATTCCTTTATTTTTTCATCAAAATCAAGAAAACTTTTATAATAAATAGCTATTTTTTGCAAATCTCTGTAATTTCCGTATAATGGCAATTCTTTAAGCCAATCAGATAATTTTTTGTTAACAGAAATAACAGTATTGAATGGATAAAATTGTTCAAATTTCATTTGAACCCAAGTTTTTTTAAATTCAAAAAATATATCTTCCGGAGTTTGTCGTAAAGGCGGTAGTTCGATAACAAGTTGTGTAATTCTGTCATAGAAATCAGGAAGTAATCTTTTATGTAATTCTTTTATTTTAACATTTGATGCAAAAATAAGAGTTGTGCTTACTTTTATTTCTTTATTATCACCAAGTCTTTTTATTGTAAACCTGTTCTTTTCATCAGTTTGTGTTGCTTTCATAAGCTTTGCCTGTACTTCTTTGTTTAGATGATGTATTTCATCCAAAAACAAAATGCCGTTATGAGCTTCTTCGAACACTCCCTTTCTATTCTCTTTTGCGTCAGTAAAAGCCCCTTTTTTATAGCCGAACAAAATACTTTCCGCAATTGTATTATTTGTAAAAGAAGCACAATTTACGGATACAATATTTTTGTTTGCACTATATTTTTCTGCTAATCTAGTTTTACCGATACCTCTTTCTCCTAATAGAAAAATAGCAAATCCGGAGTTTATATACTGTTGCATTTTAAGTTCTGCAAGTTTTCTTTTGTCTGATTTCGGTATTTCTCCGTATAATTTTATACTAGCTGATATTTCTGAAAGTATTTTGCTTGGTAATTCTTTTATATAAAAGTCTTTAAAGCGTTCATTTGGTTCTTTTACTTTATTATCATAACTTCTGATTAGCTTTGTGTTTTTTGGTAAAATATTCAGTTCGCTAAACATTTGCCAAACTACCTGTGTTTCATTGCTTCCGAGAGTTGCGTTAATAATAAAATTTGCGTCAGGATATTTTGTTTTTAATTCATAAATAAATGGATTTAACTTTTGGGCTATTTCAAGAGTATCTCTCAAATCTTTTATATCAATTTTTTGTTCAATGAAAAAATCAGAGGTTTTGTAATTCTGATGTGCATTACTGTATTTTTTGAACCATTTTATTTGGTCAAATATCTTATAATGTTGTATTTCTCGCCAAATTTGATTTTTCCATTCTTCAAATAAATTTGGAAATTCATTTTCAACTTTATTTATTTCTTTTTCAATATCATCATAATTCCACTCTCGCACTGCTTTCCACACCTTCTTTGTTTTTGAGTTTGCAACTTTTTTATCTCTTTTGAGTATTTCGTCTTTATAGTTAAATCGTCTTGCTGAAATATTATCAAATGTTGCTTGTGGTGCTGTTAAATAATAAACTTTATCGAAAAGAAATCCATTTTTGTATTCATCAAAAACAGTATTCATTTCAGTTTGAGAAATATTATCTGCATTTATATTTTCAATAGTTACTTTTTTTGAGTAAAAACCTGAAAGAATATGTTTTAAATAAGCTATTCCGTGGGTTGTGTAATGCCATGTAATAAAAATATTTTCAGTTTTGTTTTTCATACCACATATTTTTGGCAAATATATTAAAATAAGATTTAATAATCTTATGGAGCGGGATATTAATCGTATATATAAAAATATTT
>CAZCPV010000053.1:0-14454 GCA_964500765.1 uncultured Draconibacterium sp. | reverse complement strand
GCAGGATCGGTATTCGGATTATACGAACCGATTCTTTCAATGTACCTACCGTCTCGCGGTGCCCTGCTGTCTGCAGCAACAATGTAATAGAACGCTCTTCTTTTGCGTCCGTGTCTTGCTAATCTGATCTTTACAGGCATGTTTAAATATATTTAGTTAGTTAAAAAATGACTGCAAAGGTAAAGTTTTATTTTATCTCGGCAAAACAATTTTAAAAATATCTGATTTGTATTGATTTTTTTTGCTCTGTTTGGATTTCTTTATTTTTAGGATATTTTATTTCAAACGATAAGGTTATTTTTTTTGTTTCACCGGGTTTTAATTTGAATTCCCACTTTAATTTTCCTGTTGTTTCATTAGCAACAGCACCGGAAGTTTCCAAAACTTTAACTTCAATTTCATCTGTTTGAGAAATCGGTATTTGATCTAAAATTTGTAAATTAATATCGGTTTTTCGATTATTTCGGGCAATCAGTTGATACGTCATGGTTTCTTTACGTTTGGTTCCGATTATTTTGGAACTGCTGTATGCTTTAAGTTTTGTTCTGGTTACAAGCACTTTCCCGTCTCGCCCGAGAGAAAGGTCTAAGGTATCTTTTACGTTTCTGATATCAATAAATGCTTGTCCGAGATAAGTTCCAGAATAATATACATTTGCAGGTCCTTCAATTAAATTTAAATCCTGCCAGCCGGTAATTCTTGCCAAAAGAAAAACATCTTTGTCCAATTTGGTTACGGCATAGTGTTTATAACTTGCCGGAAGCTCATATTCGTTAATATCAACAATATAGGGTTTGTCATCTGAAGGAATATCATAGGTTTTTTTAATATCAAATTCGGCACTTAGTTCAGGAACTTGCGCATGGGTAAAAATATCGGAAATACCGTCATCTTCTTCAAGTGAAACATCAATTTCTTCATATTCATAAGAAACATCTGCATCGTCCTGTGAGACTGACGGCATATTTTGAGCTTGTATCATTTTGTTTTGTATATAACCTTCTCCTTTTTTAAATCTTGCAGAGTTATTATAGCTGTAAGTTTTATATTTTAAATACCACGGCTTTAATTCTGGTTTTGAAACACCCGTGTTAGGGTCTGCCGTTGACAGTTTTATTTTAACGTTTTTCCAGTCAATGCCGGTATTATTATAAACCTTTGCTCTGTATTCAAGTTTCACGGGTTTATCCGTATCTTCGGCTTTAATATCATAAGAAGGAGACCACCCGGCATCGCCGATTAAATATTTTAATTCAATTTTACCTGAAATTGCCGAATTTGCCGAAACTAAAACGCTGATTTCGGAACGGCTGTAATTGGAATTTACATTAAGTTCCGTAAGTTGTTTTTGAATTTTTTGCGATTTTTTTGCAAGTTTGTTTGTTTTCGATTTAAAGCTGCTTAATTTGAGATTAATTTCCGTTATTCGAGTTAGATAAAAATCGGATGCCTGTTTTAATTCCGCTACACTTACACCTTTATTTTGTCCTCCGATTGATATATTTGACAGCAGCATTTTTTTCTCGGTTTTATATGCATCGGACTTGTCGGAAATTGCCTGTATCATATCGGCAATTAATTGTAATGAATCTTTTAATCGTTTTGTTCTCGGCAGATTTTTTTCTTTTGCAAGGTAATTAATTTTACTTGTTATACCGAGTAAATCAATGTGTTTGTCGGTTGTAATTCGAATACTTTTAGGATTTAGTTTCGGAGATAAATTCGTGAAAATTAATTTTGTTTTCCCGCTTTTCAGATTCACGGTTTTGCTTCGGTATATTTCGGCTCCGCTTAAATAGATTACAGCCGAACGGACGGTTGTTTTAACTTTTTGTTCTTTTATTGTCTGCCCGTAATTCGGACTGATAAATAAAGCTATAAAAAGTACGACAAAAAATAACTGTTTCATAAATAAATAGTTTTGGGAGTTTATATTGTTAAAGATACAAAATTTTCGGATATTTCATAAGGAATTACGATATAAAATTTTATTTGTCGGGAAAATACTAACTTTGTATGTTATATTAATATCGAAAAATGATATATTCAACAAAAGGCATATTATTGCATCGTTTAAAATATTCCGATACCAAATTAATTTTAAAAATATTCACCGAAGAATTCGGTTTGCAATCGTATTTATTTTTTGTTTCAAAATCGGCAAAAAATAAATCTAAATTAAACTTGTTGCAACCTATGTATATTCTTGATTTGCAGGTTTATCACAAAGAATTGCCGGGTTTGCAAAAGATTAAAGAAGTTGCAGCGGCTGAAATTTTTAAAACGATTCCTTTTAATATTTATAAACAGTCCGTAAGTCTTTTTTTAGCCGAGTTTTTATTGAAAATTTTACAGGAAAATGAAAAAGATACCAAACTGTTTAATTTTATTTTTAAATCCGTAAAAAATTTTGATATTGAAAATACAGACCGTAATAATTTTCATTTATATTTTTTGTGTGAGCTGACAGAATATTTAGGAATACATCCGGAAAATAATTATTCCGATTCAAGAAAAATTTTTGATACGGAAAAAGCAAAATTTATTGTCGGACATCCGAGTCACCGGAATTTTTTTAATGAAACAATAAGTTTTAAATTTTCGGAAATCTTAAGCGAAAAAAATAATAAAAACCAAATTGTTGAATTATCGAACAATCAACGGCGCGAACTTCTTCAAGGAATAATAAATTTCTATAATTTTCACCTTGAGCGTCCCGGAAAGATTAAATCTTTAGAGATTTTAGCACAAGTATTTTCTTAATTTACTTGCGAGTCTCGAATTGATTCTGATATATTTATGACATAATCACCGAGTTTCTCACAGTTTGAAAATAATTCGTTGTAAAGAACGCCGGCTTTATATTTATATTTCTTTTCTTTAATATTTTTAATATGATCTTCTCGCAAAAAGTTTCTGTAATTATTTATCTCGGTTTCTATTTCATACGCTTTGGTAATATCAACTTCGCTGTAATCTTTATTAAGGTTATTAAGCATTTCGTCTAATGCTTTATCAATTAAAGCGAACATTTTTTTTACGTTTTCGGTAATTTCATCGGGAAATTTAACCTTGCTTTCTTTTTTCCTTACCAACGCTTTTTCGATATTATGACAGGCATCGCCGATACTTTCTATATTATCAATCATTTCGAACATCCCGCGTATTTTTAACGAACCGGATTGACTTAGTTCTCCTTCTGAAACTTTAGCCAAATAATCGGCAATTTCAACTTCCATACGGTCGCTGATTTCCTCGTATTTTTCAATTTTTTTTACCAATTTATCAAACTTCTTTTCTTTAGTTGCCGAAAATAATTCTTTTACAAAACTGAACATTCTTGTAACCCGTTCGCCATATACATGTATTTCTTTACGTGCTTGTAAAATTGCGAGTTCGGAAGTGGAAAGCATGCCTATATTGATGTATTTTAATCTGAATTCTTCGTCAGAATCTTTATCAGGAACCATTTTTATAACAACTTTTTCAATTAAACCGACAAACCAAACCATAATAAATGTGTTCATGATATTAAATGTCGTATGAAAAATTGATAAAGCAATGGGAATAGACGCAGAATTTGTTAAAGGAGAAGGACTTCCCGTATCAACCACAAACCAATTTATTAATTTAATAACCGGATAAAATACGATAAGTATCCAAACAACCCCGAAAACATTGAAAATAAAGTGTGCTCGGGCAGCTCTTTTTGCCGAAACATTGGCTATCATTGCAGCAAGATTTGCCGTAATGGTTGTTCCGATATTTTCGCCGAGAACCATGGCTGCCGCCATTTCAAAAGAAATAATCCCGTTGAAACAAAGCACAAGTGTTAAAGCCATGGTTGCACTTGAGGATTGAATGATAACCGTTAACAGAGTGCCGACACCGAGAAACAGCAATAATGACAAGTAACCTAAATCGGTATAATTTCCAAGAAAATGCAAAATTTCGGGATTACTTTTTATGTCCGGTACCGATTCTTTTAAATAACCCAAACCGATAAACAGTAAAGAAAAACCGATTACAAGCTCTCCCCACGACTTTCTGCGGGTGTTTTTCGAAAATAACAAAGGAAAACCGATTCCGATAAGAGGAATTGCGATGGTTGTCATGTGGACTTTAAATCCGAGAATGGAGATAAGCCATGCCGTAACCGTTGTACCGATATTGGCACCCATAATAACCCCGATGGATTGGGTTAATGAAAGTAAGCCGGCATTTACAAAACTGACAACCATAACGGTGGTTGCCGAAGACGATTGAATAATTGCGGTAATAAGAAAGCCGGTAAAAATTCCTTTTACTCTGTTAGAAGTCATTGCCGCTAAAATGTTTCGCATTTTATCTCCGGCAACTTTTTGCAGGGATTCACTCATGAGTTTCATCCCGTATAAAAATATTCCCAACGAGCCGAGCAAGGTCAGGAATTCAACAATTCCGAATTTCATTTTTTATATAAAAAGGTTAAAATTTTTTATACTGCAATATTAAATAATATTTTTAAATAGTCCTTTCTGTTTGTCGTAAACAGGTGTTAATTATTTGTTAAGTTTTATACAAAAAAAGGGCTGCATTTGCAACCCCTTGAATAATTGTATTTTGCCGAAAACATTAAAAAATCGTAATCGTTCCGTCTTTATGTCCTTTTTGCGAAACCGTAATTTCACCGCAGGTACCGGAATCAAAATTAAGTGTTATCGGTTTTTCGCCGTCAACATTTATTGTCATAGTTCCGCTTGTGGGGAAGGGGCAATCTCCTGATGTTGAGAAAAATTGAATTTCCATTTTTTCCGTTTCCGTTGTAAAATGAACACCGTTTCGGTTGATACCGTCGGATTTTCCGGTAATTGTCATGTGAAATGCGTTAGCAATTGAGAAAACATATTGTAAACTTGCCGAATTATATACAACATTTGTTCCGTCTGCATAGTCTAAACGAAGGTTTTTTGCAGCGATTTCAAACAAAAAACCGGCACTTCCGCCTTTATATGAGGCAGTTACAGAACCGGAAATTCCTTGATTTTCTTCCGTGTAATCAATAAATGTGATTGTAATCGACCCTGCATCTTCAGTATCAAAAGCATCGGCGGAAGCGGTTACTCTGATTGTTCCGTTTCTTGTTATTCCCGCATCGTCGGTACAATTATCAAACGTTAATTCAAAACCGTTGTCTAATGCCGTATAGGTAAAATTACAGTCGGAAAATCTTTTCAAAAGTTCTTTTCCGCTGCCGTTTCCGTCTTTCGACATGGCAAAAGCATCAGCCATAATGTAGCTGCCTCTTGCTGCATCTTCGGCTGATTGGGTGTCGGCGGCATCTTTCTTACAAGCACTGAAAGTAAACAAGAATCCTACTAAAAGGAGTGTTGAAATTTTTAAGAAATTTTTTTTCATAATAATAAAATTTAAAGTTAATAATTGTGGTTTAAATGTAAATAAAAAATTTATTTTGAGAACAATACATCAAACATTCTTCCGAGAACATCTGATTTTTGAATAATAATATATGCTAAAACCGAAAAAAATATGATTAAAAGAAAAAAACGAACAGTTGCGGCTTTTTTTTGTTTCCGGGTTATTTCCCGTCTGTAATTGCTTCTGAATTTTCCTTTAAAATCCGGCTTATATTCTCCCTTTTCAATAGCTTCCTTTTTGTTTTTCGCACGATTTATTTTTTCATTTAATGCCTCTTTACGTTTGTCGTAATACAAGGGTTTATAGCTGTATTTTTTATATTCGGGAAGTTTTATAAGTTGCCTGATTTTCATAGCTGTAAATAAAAGTAAATTATTATTCCATTAACCCGATATCGTATTTATTTCCGCAGATTAAAAAATTAAATCCGAAACTGAAATTAACGCTTTTTGTATTTTTTAACATATTATCGGCAAAAGCACTTCCGTTTACAGTCCAAAACGGAACTGCAATATTATCGGTAATTAAATACATTTGCCACGGACCTATTTTATATGCCAAGCCCATTCCTATATTATTCGCCGAGGCATTCATAATTGAATACGATACGGAATAAGACCATGCTTTAAAGAAGTTGGTATTTGCCGAAAAGGTGTACGAGGAAAGTAAATTTTTATTAAAAAATATGCCTCTGTATAAAAAGCCGGCATCCAACCAATTTGTTATTTTTAAATCGGCACCGAGATAAATTTTAGAATTTAAGCTTGTTTTATAGGATGTTTTTGCAATATCGGGATTAAAAACATTCGTCAGGGTATCAATTATATCATTTTTTATTTTATCGCCTAAAGATGCGTTTGCTCCCGTAGTATCATTTAAGTTTCCTATATACTTGGCAATGTCTAAACCCGAAAATTTAAAAGTTGCCTGTTGGGTCATAACGGTCGGGCTTGTTTTCCATGAAATAAATCCGAAATCAATTAATGATGCAGACAGAAGAAGCCGGTCGGCTAAATTATATTCAATACCTAAATCAACGCCTAATCCGGTGTTCTTCGGGAAAATAAACGACGATAAATCGGATGTCGGATTGCTTATTAATGTTGTATCAACTTCAACACCGTTAATTTGACCTGCCGAATCCGTGAAATTCCATGGAATAATCGATGCCGCTTTAATATTAAAGTCAGAATTAAATGTCCATTCGTACATTCCGTCATCGGCGGTATTTGTGTACCAGTCAACAGACATTTTCGATGCTTTTATATTTGCATAGCCGGATAAATATTTCAATTTGGCTCCGACGGAAAGTTCCGGATTGATTTTTTTTGATACGCCGACATAAATTTCTCGGTAAAAATCGAAATTTTGTTTGAAAGCAAAAGACAGAGGGGTTCCGTTCGGGCGATAGTTTCCGCGTCGGAGTTCAATTAATGCCTTCGGATATTGAAAATATTCCGACATTTTATAATTAATACCGAAACTGATATTCATATCATTTTTAAGTGTTACACCGATATTTAAAATTGAAAATTCTGTTTCAAGATTAATATCATTTCCTGTTTTTAGAGCTGTTTCAATACCGTCTAAATCAATCATAAACGAATCGGGCATATAAGGTCTGGGCTTTATTGCATCATTTATATTAAAACCCGAATGATTTAAATTTATATCAAAATTCGGCAGAACCGGAATGTCGATAAAAATTTTACAGCCGGTTTGCTTTGCCGGATTTAAATATGTGCTCTGCGGCAAATGTTGCATCCAGTAGGAGCTTAATCGTTGTGAAAAACCGGAAGAATAAAGAGTCGTAAAGATGCTTACTATAATTATATGTTTAAAAATTTTCATTTTTCAGACTTTAAATGTTGTTTGTGGAAGTTTCAAAATCGAGTTTAACGGCAATTTGAACGCCCATGGTGTAATATCCGAGAATTTTTATAAACTGTCCCGAAACAGAATTATAGGAATTAAGTTTTGCAACGATAATTAATTTTGTCGCATGTCTTTGAATAAGATTTTGTATTCTCGTTTGGTCGATAAAAATTAAAATATCACTTTCGTGCGGAACGGTAACAATTCCTTGGGCATCAGTTTCCGCCGACTCCAAATGCCAACCTTCTTCCGTTATGTTTATGTGATTTGTATCGGTAAAAACAGAATCGATAATATTCCCTGCTTCTCCGGTTGCCGTTGTGTCGGTAAAATACATTTGGGTAATACCGTCAATAGGAAATCCGTTATCAAATTTTATTTTCAGTGTTGCGGACTTGACTCTGGTATCATTTGTAATACTGAAATTCATAGTGTCCGCCATAATTACGGTATCCAATCGGGCATCAAGCGGCAGGTCAATATCTACGTCCACTTTCATTTGTTCGTCTCCGGTAACATTAAAAGGCAGTGTTTGGCTCGTATGGCTTCCGGAAGATAAATAAAAAGAAATATATTTCGGAACCGGAGCAAAAACTTGTGCAAGAATAGGGACTGCCGCAGTATCAATTACAATATCGGTATGCTCAAAAGTTCCGGCAACGGAGGGTGCCGCAATAGTAAATTCATCGGAACTTGTATGAGTCAGTGCAACATTGTCCGCATCAAGAAATGTAAGCGTATCCATTTTAAAAAAAGTAACAATAGGAATGTAATTGTCTATATGAAAGGTTATTGACGGATTTTGAAAAAAGAGTTTTCCGGATAATAGTTTGTCATAAACTTTCATTTTTGAAGTGTCCGTTTGAACAGCAAATGTGTCGGGAGGTATAGGGATTCCTGCAACTGCGGGATACGAAACTCCGGGATAAATTTGATTCATAGTCGGATTAAACATATCTTTATAATACATTCGCAGATGTATTAAGTTGTTTTCGTCAACTTCCGCCCACAAAGAAGAATCTTTTTTCGGCAAAAAATTTATAAGTGTAAGTTTTGTATCGACAATCGGTGCTGCAAAACTGCCTTCTAAGTGAAGAGAGTCTGTCGTAAGGTTATCAATTTCTGTTAAAGAGAAATTTTTTCGACAAGAATTCGCAACAAGAATTATTGCAAATAACAAAGCAACCGAACGAAAAAAGGTTTTCGGATTTTTCATTGTATTAAGATTTGGTTAAAAAGGTCAAACGCAAAGATACAAAATTTTATTTAATTTGATATTTATACAAATAATTATCTTTATTTCCGGTAATTAACGAGAATTGTGGATTTTGGTCAAAAACGGTAATGCTGAATAATCCGGTTCCCGTTAACGGAAATCCTTTGCAAAGTTTTCCTTTATTGTTAATTAAATATAATTTGTCGGAAGAGCTTGCTCCGAGTCGTATATCGTTGTCTCCGAATTTATATACCGAAACTTTTGTTTTAAGTTCTTTGTTGTATGAATAAGAAAACAGGCGTTTTTTGCTTTTGCCGTCGTAAACGTCGGTTTGGTTTTTGTCGGTAAAAATATATTCCGGCACTTGGTCTCCCGTTATATCTTTATAAACGTAATAATGGTTTCTTGTGTATGTTTTGATGTTTATTTTTTTTATTTTCCCGTTTTCATAAATCGAATAAACCGTTCCTGCGGGGTTGCTGACGGAAAAATGGGCTTTGTCGTTTATATTGTCTTCGGTAAACCAAATTTCCGTATTTTTTGACAGCGGAATACTTACTTCGGGTTGTATGCGTACCTCTCCTCGGCGATTTAAAAGGTACAAATTATTTTGGTCTCTGAAAACGATATAATCTTTATCGCCGTTTTTGAAATGTTTTATGGGTTGGGAAACATAGGATTTTGTTTTTTCAAAATTCCATCCCGAAACAGTTTCGCCGTTTTTGTCAAACAAATAAACCGATTTGTCGGCACAGGCAACAAATATTCGATAATTTCTGTTTTGCTCGTAATCGAATAAGGCAATACCGCAAGTTGCTTTATGTTTTAATTTAATCGGGTAGCCCTCCAACCAATTGCCGATTCTGTCTATACAATAAATTTTATTTTCGGTGTTAAAAAGCAGTTGCAGTTTGTTGTTTTCGTAATAATCGATTTGATAAATATTACTGATTATTCTGCCGTCTAACTGCCTTGTCCACAATATTTTGCCGTTTTTGTCGATGAGGTATATTTTATTTGCAACATCTTGTATTACAATTTCTTTTTCGTCGGTATTGTGGTTTTTTACGATAAAAGGTTTGCCGGCAATTAACGTATCTAATCGCACTTCCCAAATGGTTTCGGAAATTTCTTGGTTCAACGAGTTTAAGCCGATGTCAACGGTGGTATAAGCCGGATAGGAGTCGAAAATAAATTGTACAACGGGACCTTGAACTCGTTTTAAGGAAGAAATATTTTTGTCGAATTTTTCGGAAAAGTTTTTTTGAAGATTTTTTTCAACGGTTTTTACCGAATGCGGAATATCAATATAATAACAAATATTTGATTCGTCGGGCAGCGATTTTATAAATTCGTAATTCGGCGATTTTCGTTTAAAAGTTTTGTCTTTTTCAAATGCCGTAATCAGCTCTTCCAAATCGGAAACGGATTTTCCGAAAACAATAAAGTCATCAATAAGAGTATAATAACTTGCATCGGTATTTCGAAATACGATTCCGTAAAATATTTCCGGAATATTGCTTACCGGAAGTTTTGATATGACATAGGTTTCGTCTTCTGTTTCGTAAGTACGGTAAAATGTTGCTTTGTCAATATTTTTTATTTTGCAGTAACGGGTAATTACTCGGTCGAAAAATTTTTTCGTTTTGTTTTCGTTCGTATAATTTATAAAAATATAACTGCGGGGATTTTTGCCGTTTTTGTTTATATCTTCCTGTATAAGAGCAATTTCATTTCCCGTAAGGGCATACAAATCGCTTTCGTCTTCTTTTATTTTGTAGGTATTGTAAAATTCAGCCAATCGGGTTTGAAAATCGTTTAACGATTTAATTCGGGCTAAAAAATCTTCATATTTGTACTTAAAATCATTTCCGCTTTTAATGTTTAAATCCAAAAAGAAAGATGTTTTTTCCGGTAAAATATTTAAAACCTTACTTTTTCGGGGTTGCGAATTTTTAAATATCGAAAGAAACTGCATTTCCGGTTTTAAAACGGTATGTCCGGTTAGTTTTAAATGTTTTCTTTTTATCGAAATATTAAATGCCGACCAATATGCCGTATTTTGTAAAAGTTTCAGTTTACTTCGGAATGCAGCGTTAAAAACTTTGCCGGTATTTGAAAAAAAGGTTTCGTAATTTATAAAAAGTTGTGCATCGTCTTGATTGTCAATCTTTTGATATAATTTTTTGAAGTCTTTATTTTGTGCCAAGCCGAGCCCGCCGTTGATATTTTTTATTGATTTCTGAATTAAAACTTCCGAAAAACTTAACAAAAAATAATGCTCGTAAAAAGTATAATAAACGGCTTTTTTGTTTTTACGAAATGTTTGTTTTACGATTTTTGCTCCGGCAAAATCCGAAAAACTCGATTTTGAAACGGAGTCGATGCTTTTTACGGTTTGTTTTATCCGTTCTTTATCGTCGTCGCTTGCTCCGGTTATAAATAAAAATTCGTTTTTCCCCTGTCCCTGCGGATGTGCCGAAATAATTACGTTTTTTTGGTTTTGAAATTTCTTAAAACTTTTGCTTTTGTGTAACAGTGAATCTAAAAATAAAACAGCTTGAAATGTTTGTGCCGTAATTTCATTTTTACTTAAAATATCGCTTAAATCTTCATTTTTCGAAATTTTATTCAACAAATAATTAAAATCTTCGGTTTCGATAAAAAAAGAAACATCCGAAGGTACCGCATTAATAACCGGCGGCAGTTTTCGGCTTTTTTTTTCGAGTTTTACCGAAACGGCAACAACCGCAGCAACGGCTAAAACGGAAATTATAATAAGAAATTTATTGTTGAACATAATTTTCTTGATTTTTGATGCCGTAAATATACTTTATTTCATCTAATAAATCTGAAATTTCATCAACATTTGTCGAAGTCAGTAATTTTAATCGCAGGGCTTTAAAATTTTTCAAACCTTTAAAATAAAGGGCAAAATGTCTTCGCATTTCGTATATTCCTCGCATGCCTTCTTTATAAATTAACGACTGTTGAAAATGTTGCTTTGCAATTTCAACTTTTTCGTTTATATCGGGCTCGGGTAAAATTTCTCCGGTTTTAAGGCAGTGTTTTATTTCTCTGAAAATCCACGGTTTCCCGATACTTGCCCTGCCGATCATTAGGGCATCAACCTTATATTTGTCGAAAGCATTTTTTGCCGAAGCCCCGTCTTTTATATCGCCGTTTCCGATTATCGGAATGTGTATATCGGGATTTTCTTTAATTTTTCCGATTAAAGTCCAATCTGCCCTTCCTTTGTAAAGCTGACTTCGGGTTCTTCCGTGCACGGTAAGTGCCTTAATACCCGTGTCTTGCAACGGTTTTGCAATTTTGTCGATAACAATGTTTTCGCTGTCCCAGCCCAGTCGGGTTTTTACCGTTACCGGAAGTTTTACCGCATCAACGATTGCTTTGGTCATTTTTATCATTTTCGGAATATCTCTCAACATTCCGGCTCCGGCACCTCTGTTTGCAATTTTTTTAACCGGGCAGCCGTAATTTATGTCAATAAGGTCGGGTCGGGCTGCTTCGGCTATTTTTGCCGCTTCAACCATTGCATCGATATTGTGTCCGTATATTTGTATGCCCGTCGGACGTTCGTCGTCGTCAATTTGCAGTTTTTTTAAACTTTTATCGATATTTCTGATTAATGCTTCCGATGCAACAAATTCCGTGTAAAGCAAATCGGCACCGAACATTTTGCAAAGTTTCCGGAAACTTCTGTCCGTAATGTCTTCCATCGGTGCCAAAAGCAAGGGGTATTCGGGTATGTCAATCGTGCCGATTTTCATTTTATCTTACTTGCCGAAAAAAAGTATTAAACTAATTTTTTGAACAAATTTTTAAAATCAACCGCTTTGTCGATAATTGTCGGCAGGTCTTCAATTTTTATCCGGTCTTGGCTCATCGAATCTCTGTGTCGCAGGGTTACCGTGCTGTCTTGAAGTGTTTGGTGGTCAACGGTTATGCAAAAAGGTGTTCCGATTGCATCTTGCCTTCGGTAGCGTTTGCCGATAGAATCTTTTTCTTCGTATTGGCAGTTAAAATCGTATTTCAATAAATTCAAAACATCGCGTGCTTTTTCCGGCAATCCGTCTTTTTTTACCAAAGGTAATACGGCGGCTTTTACCGGTGCCAATGCCGGCGGAATGTGTAATACGGTTCTTGTTTCACTTTTTCCGTCTTCTTTTTTTATTATTTCTTCGTCGAAAGCATTTGAAAGAATTGCCAAAAACATTCTGTCAACACCTATGGAAGTTTCTATAACGTAAGGAACGTAAGATTCGTTGGTTTCGGGATCGAAATATTGTAATTTTTTGCCGGAAAATTTTTGATGTTGCGATAAATCGAAATCGGTACGGGAATGAATGCCTTCCAATTCTTTAAATCCGAACGGGAAATTAAATTCAATATCCGTAGCGGCTTTGGCGTAATGTGCCAAATTTTCGTGGTCGTGAAAACGGTAATTTTCATCGCCGAGACCCAAAATTTTATGCCACTGCATTCGTAAATTTTTCCAATAATCAAACCATTTATCTTCTTCGCCGGGGCGGATAAAAAATTGCATTTCCATTTGCTCAAATTCGCGCATACGGAAAATAAATTGCCGGGCAACAATCTCGTTTCGGAATGCTTTTCCGATTTGTGCAATACCGAAAGGCAGCTTCATTCGTCCGGTTTTTTGCACGTTCAGATAATTTACGAAAATACCTTGTGCGGTTTCCGGGCGAAGGTAAATTTTATCGGCATCTTCGCTCAGCGAACCGAGTTTTGTGTCGAACATCAGGTTAAATTGCCGAACATCCGTCCAGTTTTTACTTCCGGAAACGGGGCAAGTTATCCCTTCGTCAATAATTATTTGCTTTATTTCGGCAAGATTTCCTTCTTCTGTTGCTTTTTTAAAACGACTCAAAATTTCGTCAATCTTTTTTTGTCTGTCGATAATTCTTTGGTTTGTTTCCCTGAATTGTTTTTCGTCAAAACGGTCGCCGAAACGTTTCTTGGCTTTTTCGACATCCTTATTTATTTTGCCGTGTATTTTTTCGATATGGTCTTCTATTAAAACATCGGCACGGTATCTTTTTTTGGAATCTTTGTTATCAATAAGCGGGTCATTAAATGCTCCTACGTGCCCGGATGCCTTCCAAACCGTCGGATGCATAAAAATTGCCGAGTCTATGGCTGCAATGTTTTCGTGCAATTTTACCATAGAATCTTTCCAATAACGCTTGATGTTTTCTTTCAGCTCGGAACCGTTTTGTCCGTAGTCGTAAACGGCACTTAATCCGTCGTAAATTTCGCTCGACTGAAAAACGAAACCGTATTCTTTTGCGTGAGCAATAATTTTTTTAAATCTGTCTGTATCTGCCATTATTTTTAATTTGCTGCAAATTTAAAAATGTTTTTGATACTGAAAACAGAAAGTTGCAAACTCATTAGGAGCAATTTCTCCCGCTGAGGTTGAGTTATACAAACGGAGGTTGAGTATTTCGGCGTAGCTCAATAACTACCCGTCGAAACCGGATTCGCTAAATGATACACCGCCTTCGACAAGCTCAGGCTCCGAGAATCCCCCGGAGGTTGAGCTTGTCGAAACCGGGATTCGCTCGGAGGCAATGTCGCTTCGACACTTCGACAGGCTCAGCGACCGAAGGCATTTCACGGCTGCTGAGTATTTCGGCGTAGCTTAATAAACACCCGTCGAAACCGGATTTGCAATGGGCGACATATCATCGCTTCGACACTTCGACAAGCTCAGTGACCGAAGCTCAGGCTCCGAGAAAACCGACAAGCTCAGCGTCCGAGGAAACAACCTCCGTGCTGTCCGGAAGAACGGTCACTGCGGTTGCTGAGCTTGTCGAAGCAATCGAAGTGACCGACCTCGAAGCACCGGTTGCTGAGCTTGCCGAAGCAGCCGAAGCAGCCGAAGCATACCGCCTAATTAT
>CAZCPV010000052.1:0-14666 GCA_964500765.1 uncultured Draconibacterium sp. | reverse complement strand
GCGAAAAATCCGTTGATGCTATGATGCAAATTTTTCTGTTCAGTTTCAGTGCAGCTAATCTGATGCGATTTGCAATTAATTGTGCATTGTAATAATTTTGAACAGACATTGTTACGGGGACAATTTTAAACTTATAATCAATAAAATATTGTAAAAAAGGCAAAATAACTTCTCCCGAATGTTCAAATTTATGAGCTTCTTTTGATTTAGGCAGGTTTAATAAATCATTTAGTTCTGTATCAATATTAACAATCCCGAAAGGTGTTTCCCAAGCATCGTTTGTGTCAAGCGAAATTTCTTTTCCGTAACCGGTATGATTCGGATTTATAATAATAAAGGTGTCGAATTGTTGCCGGGATGCTTTCAGAATTTCAAAAAAATGTACGGCTTGATATGCGGAGAAAATGTATCCGGCATGCGGTACAATTCCTCCGAATATGTTATGTCCGGCTAAATCTAATTTTATTATATCAATTTCTGTTTCTCTGATTTTTGAAATTAAATTTTGCAATTCGATTTTATCTGAAGGATAAAATTTTCCGGCGACGTACGGTTTTCTGATTTTCATTTTATTAAAGACAGGGTTTCCCTTATGCGAAACCCTGCTTGTTTTTGTTGTTTTTTAAAAGACATTTATTGTTTTTTTAAACTTTTCTCTAAAATTTCGAGACGTTTGTTCATTTCGTTAACTTTATTTTCTAATTTTTTAATTGTTTTGTCTTTTTCGCTGAGTTGTTTGTTAAGTTCTATAATTTGCAATTGTTGGTTTTCAACCGATTCGAGGGTTTCAAAACTTAATTCAGTCATGTTTATACCGTCTTTCGTGTAAACGGAAGATTTTATCCAAGGTAAATGTTTATTTTTGTTAATAAAATCTTCAACTTCGGATATTTTATAATCTTTATCATATCCGGAATCAAATGCTGATATTGATTTTGATTTTTTTGCACTAATCAAATTTCCGGTATAAGATAAATCTCCCAGAAAACGACCGTTACCGGCAACCGTAAAAAGTTCTGAAGGGGTATTTGTATTTATACCTATGTTTCCGTTTTTCAGAACCGTAAATGCGTTATGTCTGTTGCTTTCGTCAGCCCCGTTTCCTATAACAAATAAAGCACTGAACGGGTCATAGGCATTGTTTCCGGAAAACGTTTCATTAAAAGCTCCTAATGTAAAACTTCCTGCAGCAACAGAGTGAGTATAAGCACCGAATGCTACCGAAGCATCACCTTCTGCGATTGTGTGGGTTCCGGCAGACCACGAAGCCAAACCGTTTGCTGTAGTTTGGTCGCCTATTGCAACGGAAGCGTCATTGTCGGCAATTGAACCGTTTCCGATTGCAAGTGAGAAGAGTCCGTTTGCATGGGTGTTTGAGCCCATTGCAACCGATGCGTCGCCCCAAGCAACAGTATTATCTCCCATAGCAATAGAGTTAAATCCGTGAGCTTCGGTTTGGTAGCCCATTGCCGTAGAAGAAAAGCCGCTTGCTAAAGTTGAATCGCCCATTGAAGTTGAGTTTTCTCCGCTTGCAACAGTTTCAATACCCATTGCCGTGGATGACATTCCGGAAGCTAAAGTATGCGAACCCATTGCAAGAGATGCTTCTCCCTCGGCAATAGTTGAATCTCCCATTGCAAATGAGGCACCGCCTCTTGCTTCTGACAGCCATCCCATTACTGTAGAGCCGCCTCCGCTTGCAACAGTGTTGTAGCCCATAGCAACGTCCAGTGTGTCTATTGCTTTGGTAAATGCACCCATAGTCATGGATGCAACGCCTTTTGCACTAGTTTGAAATCCAAGAGCCATTGATCCTCTGCCTATTGCCGTATCTTGTGCCCCGAAAGCAAAACTTCCTTTTCCGAAAGCGGCGGATTTATTTCCGAAAACAAAACAATTTGAATCATTGGCAAAAGCTTCTTTCCCGAATGCATACGAATTTACACCGTTTGCTCTTGATTTGTAACCTATCGCCAAAGAGTTTAATCCTTTTGCAACAGTTTTATAGCCCATTGCTTGAGAATAATCTCCGATTGCTTTAGATTCAAAACCGGTTGCCATAGAATTTAAACCTACGCTGTCAGGCGATTCGATTAATACTCGCCCGGTTAAAAATGCTTCTTTTAAAGGATACCATACAATTCTTGCTTCACTCGGATTTATTGTGTCTATAGTATTTGAAGCGTTTATGTTGAAATAGTTTTCATCTCCGGAACCGGCTTTCGCAAGAGCATATCTTCCGACAGCAAAACCACCTGCCGTTCCTTTTGTTCCGCTGTTAATATAAATTCTGGTACTGTCAATACCTGTATAAAAATATTTTTCTGCCGCACTTCCTTTGGCAAGGGCATATCTTCCTACGGCAAAACCACCTGCCGTTCCTTTTGCTCCGCCTGATGTATAAACTCTTGTACTGTCAGGTGTTACAATAAAATATGTCGTGTCAGGTAGGTTTTTGGCAAGGGCATATCTTCCGACAGCAAAGCCGCCTGAAGTTCCTTTAACAGCATCTTTTACATAAATGCGGACACCTTCTGATGTAATTCGCATTATAGGTCTTCCGAATTTGTCTTTTACCTCAAATAATGCAGAATCCGGACTTGCTCCGTTATCTGCCTGAATAACAAGTTTTCCGGAAGGAGTTGTTGTACCTACGCCTACATTGCCGCCGTTATAATAAATGCTTGAATTATTACTAAGCCATTGGCTTGTTCCGTTGGCACTTTGGTTTGCATAAATTGCATAAGGAACGGATAAAAGTTGACTTGTACCCATGTCAGAGTAATTTGTACCGCCGGATTCATCAACAGCAATTTTTAACCAATAGTTATTTGTTCCCCAATTAATTGAAGTAAAATCATCGTTGCTTGTTCCTTCTCCGATATTTAAAGTTACTAAACCGAATTGATTTGTCGTAAGGTTCCATGTTTCCGTATAAACGGAAGAACCGGTATCGCTGCCTTCAAGGATGCTGATTTGAATTCCTACATTTTGATTTGCAAGAATTTCTCCCGAAGAATTTCTTATAATTGACTGATATTTAAATGACTGCGGTGCTTGTGCAAATATGCTGATTGTCAATATAATAAGACCGAGGGTGTAAGTAATTTTTTTCATAACAGTAAATTTTATTGTTTAACAATTTTAAAAATTTTTACAAGTTTTTGATTATTAAATACGTTTAAAAAATAAACAGCAGAAGGAAGTTTGTTAACAGAAATTTCTGTATTTTCAGAAATGATTTTTCCTTCTTTCAGTAATTTTCCGTTAAAATCCGAAAATTGATAAAATAAATTATTAAAGTTGCTTGTTTTCAAATTTACAATATTTTCTGTCGGATTAGGGAATAAATCAATTTCAAAATTATCGGAATTAATTGTAAAGATTTCTGATGCACTGAGTTTTGATTGTTGAAAACCTTGCGTAAGAATATTCGTTCCGCCGGAAATTGTTTCCGTAACGGGTTCACCAAGTGTCCAACTGATTGATACAGTTGAATTTTCAAAATAATCACCTCCGGAAGAAACTACTTGTTGAGCATTTGTTCCTAAAGAGATAAATAAAAATGACAAAGAAAAGAAGAGTAAATTTTTCATGTTTATTTCGATTTAAGTTGTTTAAAAAAGTAAGGTATTGAATGTAATATTCAAAAATAATTGTTTTTTTTAAGAAAAACAAAATTCTCGGTAAAATTTTATAAATTAAGAAATTTGGTTTTTATGATATTGCCCTATGTTTTCATATCTGTAGTTGAGTCAGGGATAAGAAATTACAAAATCGTAATTTTAGTGACTGTTGTAAGTTTCTGTGTATTGATTATTAGTGTCATACGATTTGTTTTCTTTGGTTTGCTCATATCCTATGTTTTATAAAAAATGTAATTTTTATTCAATAATTTTCCCGCCCAAAATAACCGTATCAATCAAATTACTGCCGTAAGCATAAGACATATATTCAATGCTCGGAATTTCTTTTGTAATAAAAATATTTGCTTTTTTGCCTTTGGCAATACTTCCCGTTATTTTGCTGATACCCATTGCATAGGCAGTGTTAATGGTTGTTGCGTTTATCACTTCTTCTGCCGTAAGTTTGTAATTTACGCTTGCAAAAGAGCTCATCAGTTTCATATTTCCGGAAGGCGATGAGCCGGGATTAAAATCGGAAGCAAGAGCAAGCGACAAGCCGGCATCAATCATTTTGCGGGCGGGAGAGTAGGGCATATTCAGGAAAAATGCGGCACCGGGTAAAATGGTAGGCATGGTTTCGGAATTTTTCAGAACTTTTATTTCTTCATCGCCGACATATTCGAGGTGGTCAACCGACAGGGCATTGTGTTTTACGCCGATTTGTATGCCTCCGGAATAGTCCAGTTCGTTGGCATGAATTTTAGGGACTAAGCCGTATTTTGCTCCGGCTGCCAGAATTTTATCGGTTTCGTCAATGGTAAAAAATCCTTTATCGCAAAAAACATCAATAAAATCGGCAAGTTTTTCTTCTGCAACTTTCGGCAAAATTTCGTTTATAACAAAATCGACATATTCGCCTTGTTTTCCTTTATATTCGGAAGGAACTGCGTGTGCTCCCAAAAAAGTGGACTTTATGATTAAAGGTGTTGTTTCTTTCAGGCGTTTTATTACGCGAAGCATTTTTAATTCGCCTTCGAGGGTAAGTCCGTATCCGCTTTTTATTTCAAGGGCTCCGGTGCCTTGCGATATAATTTCGTTGATTCTCGGCAATGCCTGTTCATAAAGTTCGTCTTCGGAAGTCTTATTCAGTAACTTTGCAGAATTCAGGATTCCGCCGCCGCGTTTTGCTATTTCTTCGTAAGAGAGACCTTTTATTTTGTCGTTGTATTCAATTTCGCGGCTTCCAGCATAAACCAAATGGGTGTGTGAATCACAGTAAGACGGAAAAACCATTTTCCCGCTTGCGTCAATGCTTTTGTAATTGCCTTCAATTTCGGGCATCTTTTTCATCTTACCGAAATCTTCGATAAAATCGTCTTTTAGAATCAGATAGGCATTTTCGATGCTGCCGATTTTTGCCATTTGCTTTCCGCTGACTTTAAGTTTCGGTTTATTTTCCGTTTGAACGAGTTTTTTTATATTTTTTATGAGTATTCTCATTTTAGTTGAAAGTTAAAAGTTAAAAGAGCAAAGTTAAAAGGAAAATGTTAAAAGGGGAAAGTATAATTTGAATTTGGTTTATTAGCGAAAAAATAATTTCTTTACGAGGCAAAATTAAGAATAGAAAAATATGTTTAAGAAAAAGAAAATACCTCATACTTATGTTATTGTGTTTTATATAGTTATAATTGCCGCAATTTCTACATGGATTATTCCGGGCGGACAATACGTAAAGAAAATAAACCCGGAAACCGGAAAAGAAGATGTTGTTTACGAAACACATATAATTGACGGAGAGCAGGTTGAAGAGCCCAAATTTGAGTATGTTGAAAATAATCCGCAAACGTGGCAAATTTTTGCGGCACTGTATAAAGGTTTTGAAAAACAAGCCGGTATTATTGTTTTTATTTTAATGGTAGGCGGTGCTTTTTGGATAATGAATACGACAAAATCTATTGATGTAGGCATTTATGCTTTTTTAAATTTTACAAAAAAACTTGAAAAATATAAGTTTCTGCGATTTATCGGAGTTCAAAATATTATTCTTACAATGATAATGCTGATGTTCAGTATTTTCGGTGCGGTATTCGGGATGAGTGAAGAAACGATTGCTTTTATCGTTATTCTTGTTCCGCTGGCAATATCAATGGGTTATGATTCTATAACCGGTGTTGCGATTGTTTTTGTGGCTGCAGGATTGGGCTTTGCCGGTGCAATTTTAAATCCGTTTACCATAGGTATTGCACAAGGTATTGCAGGACTGCCTCTTTTTTCGGGGATTGAATATCGCATTGTTACTTGGTTGATTATAAATGCTTTCGGTATAGTATTTATTTTGCGATATGCAAATAAAGTAAAGAAAAATCCAAAAAAATCGCTTGTTTACGAAACAGATGAATACTGGCGAAAAAGAGGTGCCGGTGAAAAAGTTGATAAAATAAAATATCATACTCCTAAAAAAGCATGGTTTGTTTACGCTTTTATTTTGATTTCTCTTGTATTATTTTCCGTCGAATTTAAAGAAACAACCTTAAAGATAGGAAATTCTTCGTTCAATGCACCTATGATACCTGTTGCAACAGTTCTGTTTTCAATAACAAGTTTTTTCTCGTTAAGAAAATCCGTTCATTTTTTCATTCTTAATCTGTTGGCTTTTACTATTATATTTCTGATAATCGGTGTTATGGGTTACGGATGGTATATAATGCGAATTGCAACTTTGTTTTTGGCAATGGGCTTGCTGACGGGTGTTGCCGCCGGGTATTCTCCGAATGATATAACCAAACATTTTCTTGACGGAGCCAAAGATATAATGTCGGCGGCGATTGTCGTGGGGCTTGCCGGCGGTATTGTTATAATTTTGCAGGAAGGTCATATTATTGACACAATTTTGCACAGTATGGCTGAAGGGATGAAAAATTTCGGAAAAATAGCTTCCGTAGGCATTATGTATTTGATACAAACGGCAATAAATATTATTATTCCTTCCGGTTCGGCAAAAGCAGCCATTACAATGCCTATTATGGCACCTTTTTCCGATTATATCGGAATTTCAAGACAGGCAACGGTGGTTGCTTTTCAGTTCGGAGACGGATTTACCAATATGATAACACCCACTTCGGGTGTTTTAATCGGTGTTCTCGGTGTGGCAAAAATACCTTACGACCGATGGGTAAAGTGGATTACACCATTTATGATTATCTTAATTATTCTCGGTTTTTTATTATTGATACCGACTGTTACGATGAACTTGAACGGTTTTTAAAATCTTCGCCGATTTTATAGACGATTTTTTTTACTTCTTCAGCCCATTCCAGTTGTGTTTTTGAGTCGTCGAAAGTAGTGTAAGGAATAGGTTTCCCGAAGACGATATGTATTTCGGCACCCTTTTTTTTAAAAACTTCGCCCGGTAAAAGGAAAAACTCGATATTCGCTTTTATTCCGAGAAATTTACGTATTCTTGCCCAACGATAAAACTTTTTTGAATTTTCGCCGTCAACAAAAAACGGTATAATATCTCGCTTAAACAGAACGGCATTTCTTATAAAACTTCTGTGCCAAAAACCGTCGTCGAGTTTGCCTTTATGTTTTCTTGCAACTTTACCGGCAGGAAAAATTAAAATTTGTGTGTCGTCATCGGCAAGCGAATCGTCAATTTTATCCATTTTTCCTTTTTCATTACTTTTTAAGATACTTACCGGAAGAAAAATTTCTTTGGCATTTTCCACATGCAGGAACATTTCATTGGCAACCAATTTAATTTTTTTATATGTTTGGCTTAACAAATAAAAAGAAGCACCGAAATCGGCACCGCCGTACGGGTGATTTCCCGCAAAAATAAATTTTCCGGTATCGGGTAATAAATCCGTATGGTAACCGATTACCTTATAATTCAAATTTTCGACAACACCGTTTACAAAATCATGTCCGTATTTGTCGTGAAGTTTTTTTAAAATTTCATTAATTTCATCTTCGTGAAATGATTTTTTTATTCGGTTTATAATAAATCTCGGAAGGTTTTTTACTATTTTATTTTCTTGATTTCTAAGAATATGTTCTATATCAAGTTGTTGGTATGTGATTTCTGAATTGTCAGAATTTTGTTTGTTTTCAACAGCCATTTTTTAATCTATTTATGTTAATTTTAATTATTTTTCAGGTTGTAAACTGTTTTTTTTACTTCCTGAGCCCACTCGGCAGGTGTTTTACTTTTATCAAATGTCGTAAATGAAATCGGTTTGCCGAATTTTACCGTAATGGTTTTGTTTTTTTGTTTTACAAGTTCTTGCGGAAGCAGAAACAATTCAATATCGGTTTTTAGTCTTAATGTTCTTCTTATATTTGCAACGCGATAAAATTTAGTTGAATTTTCGGCATCAATAAAAACCGGAATAATATCACGTTTAAATTCAACGGCATTTCTTATAAAACTGCGGTGCCATTTTCCGTCGTCAAGTTTGCCGTGATATTTTCGGGCAACTTCGCCTGCCGGAAACGTCATCATTTGAATATCTTCCGATGCCATTGCTTTTATAATTGCTTCTTTTGCTTTTTCGGAATTTTTTCCGAAAACATTTACCGGCAAAAATATTTCCTGTAAGGGTTTTACGTGCATCAAAAGTTCGTTGGCAATAACTTTTATTTTTTTGTAATTATCATTTATCGAAAGTATTGCGGCAAAAAAATCAATTCCTCCGAGCGGATGGTTGCAGGCAAAAATAAATCTTCCTTCAGGCGGAATATTTTCTTTATTGTAAAAATTACATTTTACGTTCAAATATTCCATTGATTTTTTTATGAATTCAATTCCTTGAGAATCGCCCGCATATTCCGTAATTTTATTTAATTCATCTTCTCGTATAACTTTTTTAATATATCGAACGGCAAAACCGGGCATCTTTTTTATATGCCGATTTTTCTGAGACCGTATAACTTTTTCTATATCAACTTTAAATGTTTTGTCGGAATTATTATTCATAGATATTGAAAAATATTACTAATTTTACTGTTCGTAAAAATAGAAAAATCTTATTTATTATGAAATTTTTTAGTTTATTATTCAGCATATCTTTATTTTTTGTTACATCGGTTTTTTCTCAAACGGATAAAGAAGCATATCAAAAAGCCGTAAATTATTTTAAACAGGCAAATTCTTTTAAACAAAAATACGATTTTGACAATGCCGAAACATATTTCTCAAAAGCAGCACAATTATTCGGAGACAACCATTATATAGGTAATTATATTCAATGCAGATATTCGATAGCGGATATTGATATTCAAACAAATAAATTTAAAGAAGCCGAAAATATATTAAATGAAATTGAAGCACTGGCAAAAGAAAAATACGGCGAAAAAAATAAATTTTTAATAAATATTTATTTCGGTCAGGGATTAACAGCGGCATATAAAGGAAAAACCGATTCGGCAATTAATCTGTACAATAAAGCGGCAGAACTTAATGATAAATACGATAAACCGAACAGTTTCTTAAAATCAAATATCTACGGAAGTCTGGGGAATGCGTATTCCGATAAGGGAAATTACAAAAAGGCATTGGAATATTATCTCAAAGATTTGAATATAAAAAAAATGTATTTGGGAGAAAATCACCCTATGCTTGCCGTAACTTATAATAATATTGCTAATGTTTATCAGGCAAACGGTGATTCAAAATCGGCTTTGGAATATATTGACAAGGCGATAAATCTGAATATATCGGCATACGGAAAAAATAATCCGGAAACGGCAAAATATTACAGCAGTAAAGGCAGTATATATGCCGCAAATGATGAATACGATTTGGCTTTGGAATATTTTAATACGGCTTTGGCAATCGACAAAGCAATTTACGGAAATAATCATAAATCGGTTGCCGATATTTTAAATAATATAGGAATTATATACAATAAAAAAGGTGAAACAGATAAGGCATTAATTTCATTTAAAGATGCTTATGATATTCAATTAAGGGTTTTGGGCGAGAACCATCCGGATATTGCAGGAACTTGTAATAATATAGGTTTTATTTTGGAACAACAAGGTAAAAAAGAATCGGCTTTAAAGTTTTATCAAAAAGCAATTGAAATTAAAAAATCTTATTACGGCGAAAATCATCCCGAATTAGCTGCGTATTACAATAATATCGGAAATAATTACGCAAAACGTAAAGAATATGATAATGCTTTGAAATATTTATTAAAAGCGGCTCAAATTTTAGAATCGAATTACGGAAATAAAAATACCGTATTGGTAAATATTTATGCAAATATCGGTGATATTTACGTTAAAAAAGATGATTTTCATAATGCTTTGATGTATTACCAGAAAAGTATTGCCGCCAATGTCAGAGATTTTAATCCCGAACCGAATGATTATTATTTGAATCCCGTTCTTAAAAATTATACGAATGTAAACAAATTGCTTATTTCGTTAGAGGGTAAAGCACAGGCATTTACGGCATTATATCAAAAAGATTCCTTGTATAATTTCATTAAAGCAGCTTATGAAGATTATGTTTTATGTGATTCGGTAATTATTGAAGCCCGAAAAACCGTAATAAAGAAAGAAGACAAGATTAATTTGGGAAATAATGCTCGAAAAATTTATGAACAAGCGGTTATTACCGCCATCGGATTGTCTTATGTAACAACTGATAAATATGATAAAGCAAATTATGAAGAACAAGCATTTATTTTTGCGGAAAAAAATAAAGCCGCTGTTTTATCCGATGCGGTAACGGCAGCCGAAGCAACTTCTTTTTCCGGTATCCCGAAAGAAATTACGGATAAAGAGAAACATTATAAAATCGAAATTGCAGGAATTGAAAAGTCTCTTGCACTTGCTGTTAATAATAACGAAATCAGCCGTTTAAACCAAAAATTATTTGACTTAAACAACGAATTAAGAGCTTTTAATAAGCAAATTGAAAAAGACTATCCGAAATATTATAAATCAAAATACAAAGCATCAACATTTAAATTGAAAGATTTACAGCGAAATTTAGATGATGAATCGGCAGTCAGAAGCTATTTTATCGGCGAGTTCTATATTCTCATTTTTACCGTTACAAAAGACAATTTGTATATTGAATATTCCGAAAAACCCGATGATTTATACCGGCAAATTAAAGATTTTAATAAAAATATAACATCCGGATATGCTTCGTCTTTTCCGAAATATTTAAAATCGGCAAATGATTTATACAAACTTTTATTCCCCAATAAATTACCCGAAAATTTAAAAAAAATAACCGTAATTCCGGACGGCATATTAAATCTCATTCCTTTTGAAGCGTTAATTACCGAACCGTATAAGGGTGATGTCAATAATTTTAAAAACTATCCGTTTTTGATTAAAAACTATCAAATTAACTACGATTATTCGGCAGATTTGTTCCTGAAATCATTCAAACAAAAAAGTCGAACGAATAATGCTGTCGATTGGCTGGGTATTGCTCCGGTTTTCGATAAATCGGGAAGCTCTGAAATAGGCGGAATATCGGTTACCCCTTTGCCGGGCAGTAAAAAAGAAGTTAATCTTATCGACAGTATATTCGTAAAAAAGAATATGTCAACCGAAGAAATTCTTGAAAATAAGGCAAGTGAAAGTTTTATAAAACATGCTGATTTAGAGAACTATAAATATATTCATATAGCAACTCACGGTATCGTAAATACTTATGAACCGAAACTGTCGGGTTTAATTTTCTATCCGGAAAAAGGCAAAGACGACGGGATTTTATATTCCGGCGAAATTTATAATTTGAAACTGAATGCCGATTTGGTTGTTCTGTCGGCTTGTGAAACAGGTATCGGTAAAATATCTAAAAGTGAAGGCGTTATCGGTCTGTCCCGAGCTTTGATGTATGCCGGAGCAAGAAATATAATCGTTTCGCTGTGGAAAGTTTCCGATGAATCGACAACCGATTTAATGGTTGATTTTTATACAAATTTAATTTTAAATAAAGAAACCAAAGCAGAGGCACTTCGACAAGCAAAAATAAAAATGATTGAAACCGGGGGAAATTTTGCCCACCCGTTTTTTTGGTCGCCTTTTGTATTAATAGGAAAATAAATTATGACAATCAATTGCAGCGGACAACTTTTAGACCTTTCGGAACCGAAAATTGCCGGTATTCTTAACATCACTCCGGATTCGTTTTACGACGGAGGAAAATATACTTCCGAGCAATCCGTCTCAAAAAGAATTAAAAATTTGATTGATGAAGGAGCCGATATTATTGATGTCGGTGCTTTTTCATCGCGTCCCGGAGCAAAATTAATTTCCGTAAAAGAAGAAAAAAAACGTTTGCAATTTGCTCTGGAAATTATCAGAAAATTATATCCCGAAATTATTTTATCCGTTGATACGTATCGTTCCGAAACGGCAAAATTTGTCGTAAATAATTTTAATGTCGCTGTTATTAACGATATTTCCGGCGGCAATTTTGACGAAAAAATGTTTGAAACCGTTGCAAATTTACAAGTTCCGTACATTATTATGCACATGTCGGGAACGCCTGAAAATATGCAAAAAAATCCGAAATATAATGATGTCGTAAAAGATTTATTGAAATTTTTCTCGAAAAAAATTAATCAAGCAAATAAAATAGGAATAAATGATATACTGATTGACCCCGGTTTCGGTTTCGGAAAAACTATTGAACATAATTATCAAATTTTAAATAAACTCGAATTGTTTCAAATGACGGAAAGACCTATTTTTGTCGGATTATCAAGAAAGTCAATGATATACAAATTAAATAACGAAACACCGGAAAATGCTTTGCCCGGAACACTGGCTTTAAATATGATTGCTTTGCAAAAAGGAGCAAGTATTTTGCGTGTTCACGACGTAAAAGAAACAAAACAAGTGATTGCAGTTTATAAAAAGTTAAAACATTGTGCCGATTCCGGCGAAAATCATTAATTTTGCACTTTAAAATATAAGAAAAATTTTCAGTTTCCTTCATATCGGCTTAAAAGATATTATTGATATCTTGCTTGTTGCTTTTCTTTTATATCAAATTTATTATTTGATAAAAGGAACGGCGGCAATCAAAATATTCATGGGTATTGCTTTGTTGTACCTTGTTTGGCTTACCGTCAAAGCATTTGATATGATTTTGATAAGTTCTATTCTCGGACATGTAATGGGAGTAGGGGTTATTGCTTTACTGATTGTTTTTCAGCAGGAGATACGTAAATTCTTTATGTTGTTGAGTAATAAGTATTTATCGAAGTTAAATTTTTCATTTAAAAATCTTTTACCTTTTTTTAATGACGATGAACCGGACGTAAAAATATGGTCGATAGTAAAATCTTGTACTTCCATGTCGAAAACAAAAACCGGTGCATTGATTGTTATTTCACGCGAATCGGAATTATTTTCAATTATTGAAACCGGTATTCGACTTGATGCCGTAACATCGTCTCAACTTCTGAACAATTTATTTTTTAAAAACAGTCCTTTGCATGACGGTGCAGTGGTTATAAAAGCCGATAAAATTGTTGCCGCCGGCTGTATTTTGCCTGTTTCCGATAAGGATGTACGGCATGAAGATTTCGGATTGCGTCACAGAGCAGCACTCGGTTTGGTTGAACAAACGGATGCCGTTGTTATTGTTGTTTCCGAGCAAACCGGAAATATTACCTTGTTTTACAGTTCGGCATACCAAAAAAATATCAATATTACCGATTTACGAAAGCAACTTGAAAATTTCTTTTTAGTAAAACAAGAAGAAAATGATAAAAAATAAAAGAGCTGTTTGGGCAATCGACAGTAAAGTTTATATGATTAACCAAATTAAACTGCCTTTTGAAGAAGACGTTTTTGTTTCGGAAAATTATATTGAAACTTGCGAAGCAATAAAAACGATGGTTGTAAGAGGTGCCGGTTCCATCGGTGCCGCTGCCGGCTATGCCCTTATGCAGGCAGCTTTTGAAGCTCCCGAAGATAAATACGAAAAATTTTTGACGAAAGCAAAAAAGGAAATTGAAGAAACGCGTCCCACCGCAAGAGATTTATTTGCCGCAACCGAACGAGTATATAAAAAAGCACTGATTTCAAAAGAAGAAGCCGAAAAAGAGGCAGATAAAATTGCCGACGAAACATCGGAAGCAGGCAAAAAAATAGGAGAATTCGGTAACGAACTGATAAAAGACGGTTTCGGGATTTTAACTCATTGCAATGCAGGCCCTTTGGCATTGACAGAATACGGCTCTGCTTTGGCTCCGATTATTGAGGCACACCGTTCCGGTAAAAAAATAACGGTTTATGTTGATGAAACACGCCCGCGAAATCAAGGAGCAAAACTTACGGCTTGGGAGCTTCAAAAAGCCGGCGTGCCGCATTTGATAATTGCCGATAATGCCGCCGGATTGTTGATGATGCAGGGCAAAATAAATATGGTAATAACCGGTGCCGACCGAATTGCTGCAAACGGCGATACCGCTAATAAAATCGGGACTTTTGAAAAAGCTGTTCTTGCAAAAGAATTTAATATCCCGTTTTATATTGCCGCACCCGATTCTACTTTTGATAAAAATTGCCCTACCGGTAAAGATATTCCGATTGAAGAACGAGATGAAAATGAAGTATTATATATTTCGGGAATTGACGAAAGCGGAACAGTGCAAAAAATAAGAATTGCAAATCCGGATTCGCATGCTTATAATCCGGCTTTTGATATAACGCCGGCAAAATATATTACGGGTTTTATTACTTCTGCGGGTATAAAAAAAAGGTTGCCGTAAAGCAACCTTATAATAATTTGTAAATATATTCTTAAAACTGATACTTGTTATCTTCAATCAGTTTGTCGGCAATTCGCCTTCTTGCTTCTTTAATGTTTACGGGTTTTACTTTGGTCAGGCATCTTAATGCTTTAAGATATTTTTCCTGTTCACTTTCATCAATAAATGAATAAATTGCTTCAAGTCCTTGATTGTAAATAATATTTGAAGAATCGAATAAATAAACATCAAGCATATCTTTATAGATTTTTCCGGTTTCTTCACCTTTTAAATCTTGCAGTCG
>CAZCPV010000051.1:2965-14696 GCA_964500765.1 uncultured Draconibacterium sp. | reverse complement strand
TTCAAACGGATTTGCATTGGCATTTTTTACGCTTTTAATCTTTAAAAATAAAATCTATACCGTATTGATATTATCATGGGCATCGCTCGTTGCTTACAGCAGAATATATCTCGGGGTTCATTATCCGGCTGATGTTTCGGCAGGTGCTTTATGGGGGTGCTTTTTGGCGTATTTGTTTTTTATCCTACTGAGAAATTACATCATTAATAAAAGTTGAATTTATTTCTTTTTATAATGATATTTTACAGGATTGTTTTTGTATTTGCTTGTATCTAAAGGAATTGTATGTCTGCTGCGTTTAAGATGCAAGCCGCAGTCGGGGCAAACCAAATCAATATCCGACAAAAAATAACCGCATGCAGGACATCTGTTTTTATCATTCATCCATTCTTCTTGTTCCTTTGAAAAAGTTTCTTGTTCGGTAACCGACAATTTATTTGTTTTCAAAATTTTGCTTAATACCGAACGTACATAGCCGTTCATAATCATTATGTTAAGAATATAAAAAAAGACAGAGAATAAAGAGGCAAACCAAAAAAAGAAACCTAATGAAGCGTATGAAAACAAAGCTGAAAAAATAATCACAATAAGAATAATCTTTAACAGTTGATCTAAATGAATCGTGTAATTTATTTCTGTTGTGTTTACGGATAACTCAAATGAAAAAGGAATTTTTAAAAACGGAGAATTAACTTTGAATAATTGGGACTTGTTGTTTTCCGACGGAGAAAAATGATACGTATTTATTAATTCTCTTTCTGTGCTGTTTTTTATGTCGTTCGGATTCTGTTGCTTTTCTGAAAAAGAAATTTTATCGGAATATGTGTACGGAAAACTCAATTGTCAGGATAATTCGGTTTCTAAAACGTCAATTTCGCTTACTGCGTTTTCACAATCCGAAAGAAATTGTTTTATTCTTGCTTCGTAGGTTTCAACATTTATCGAGTTGCGAATATCTGTTTCCAAAGATTTCATAGACTCGGCTTGCTTCATCATGCCGAGTATTGAAATGCTTGATTTTGCTTTATGAACGAGTTCTGCTAATTCATCAAAGTTTTGTTCTTTCAATAATTCGGGTAACTCTTTTTGTAATAACTTAACTTCTTTTTTAAAAAGAGAAAATATCTTCTTTAAAAAATCGTTATTTTGAGATACATTATATAAATATTCTGTATCTATAAAGTTAGATTTTTTATGTGTTTTCATGATAAATATGTTCTGTAAGCTTGTTAAAAAATAAAAAATGCTATTTTTGTCTCTTATTCATAAATTTTGTGGATAAACAAATTTACAAAAAATTAGATTTATTTTGATATAATTATGAAAAAAATATTACTTATTCTGTTTTTTCTGTATTCTTTCTACGGTTTTTTTGCACAAAATAAAAAAATTACTGCTGCCGGGCAAGATGCAGAACTTGCTTATAACGAAGGTATAAAAAGTTTTATGCAACAAGATTATGCGGGTGCGATTGCAAACCTTGATAAAGCAATAGAGTTAAAACCTAATTTCGGCAAAGCATATTATAATCGCGGGGTTATTAAAAACGAACTGAAAGATTATGAAAGTGCAATTGCCGATTTGTCGGTAGCCGCACAATTAGAAAAAAATATGCCGAAAATTTATTTTGCCCGAGGGTTTTCACGTGTAAATACAAATGATTTTAACGGAGCCGTTAAGGATTTTACGCAGGCACTGATACAGGGCTATAAAAAACCGAATGCTTATTATTATCGCGGGGTGGCTTATTTAAAGTTAAAAAATTACGATGAAGCAATAAATGATTTTAATAAAGCAATTGCCGTAAATTCAAATTATGCTTATGCTTTTCACGACAGGGGCAGTGCCAAACGATTGAAAGGCAATTTGGAAGGTGCTGCGGAAGATTACAGAAGAGCGGCACAGGTTGATTCGCAATTGTATTTTGCATATAATAATCTGGGTTCTGTTTTAAATGAGCTTAAAAAGTATGATGAAGCAATTAAAGCATATACAAAAGCATTAAGTATTAATCCCGAATACTATGAATCGTATAACGGCCGAGGACTGGCAAAATATGCAAAAGGAATGACGTTTTTGAGTCAAGATAAAAAAGACGAAGCAAATAAAATATTTAATGATGCCGCAGGGGATTTTAATAAAGCCGTAAATTTTAATAATACCTATGCCGAAGCTTATAATAATTTGGGTGTCGTAAATTTAAAACTTGCTGATTTTAACGGAGCAGATAAAGCATTTACAAAAGCGATTAATATAAATGAAAAATTCGCTGAAGCTTATGCAAACAGAGGAACAGCACGCGAAAATTTGCGAAAATTTACCGCTGCCTGTAACGACTGGAATAAAGCCGTTGAATTGGGAATAAGTAATGCGGATAAATATGTCAAAGGTTGTAAATAAATTAAACAGAATAAAAAACTATGAAATTTATATCTACAGTATCGTTATTATTCTTCATTATACTTTTTCAAAATTTTTCTTACTCACAAAAATTTGTTAAAGTTAAAAAATCTGAATATAAAATTGAAGATGAGGGATTTAAAGAAGCATGGAAGCATGTAAAAAAAGGAAATCGTCTGTTTAAAATGCAAAAAAAAGGGGCTTATGCCGATGCTTTAAACGATTATCTGACGGCATTAAATTATAATGAGGACAATGCGGCATTAAACTACCTTACGGGTATTTGTTATTTAAAAACTGCCGAACCGCGTAAAGCCCTGAAATATTTGGATAATGCTTATTTTAATTATGCCGGTGTAACCAAAGATATTCAATATTGGTTGGGGTTGGCTTATCAGTATAATTATAAGTTTAAAGATGCGATTGATAATTACGAAGAATATCGAGAATCTTTAACTGCAAAGCAATATAAAAAACTTCAATATAAGATAGATAAAAGAATTAAAGAATGCGAAAGCGGTCAAAAACTAATGCAAAAACCCGTTCGCTGCTTTGTTGATAACCTCGGAGACGGTGTAAACACCAAAGCTCCTGAATACAGTCCCGTTTTTTTCTTTAAAGACTCTGTTTTATATTTTACGTCAAGAAGAGAAAATACCACCGGCGGCAAAAAAAATCCTCACAATCACATGTATTATGAAGATGTTTATATGTCAAAATATGCAAACGGAAAGTGGGGAGAGGCACAACAAATGGAATACCCCATAAATACAAAACATAACGATGCCGTTACCGATATTTCTCCCGAAGGGAGAGAATTGTGTATATACAGAGGTTACAAAGGCGGAGGAGATTTGTATAACAGCCAATATAAAGGCGATTATTGGAAAAAACCCGGTAAAATGAGAAGAATTGATAAAAAAAATTACCGCGAAAGTTCGGTTTCGGTTTCAAGAGATTCAATGGTTCTTTATTTTATCAGTAACAGAAAAGGCGGACAGGGCAGACAGGATATTTGGGTAAGTTATAAAACACAAGACGGAAGAAAATGGCAAACACCGCAAAACTTAGGTCCCGTTGTTAACACAAAATACGATGAAGAAACCGTAGAAATTTCTTCCGATGGTAAAGACTTATATTTCAGTTCAAAAGGACATAATTCCATGGGCGGATACGATGTTTTTAAAACCCACAGAAACGATGACGGAACATGGACGGAACCTGAAAATATCGGCTATCCGATTAATACTCCCGGGGATGATGTGTTTTTTATGCTGACCCCGAATGAACATTTCGGCTATTATGCCTCCGACCGTGAAGGCGGTTACGGAGATAAAGATATTTATGAAATTGTATTCTTGGGTCCCGAAAAACCTGTTTTGCTTTCCAAAGAAAATCCGAATGATTTAATTGCTTATTTTGCCGAACCGGTAAGTGAAACAGATATAGAAAAACCGGTAAATATTAAAGTTATCCAATTATCTACCGTAAAAGGTATTGTTACCGATGCTTTATCGGGCGAACCGATAAAAGCAACATTGGAATTGGTCGATAATGCCACCGGAGAAGTCGTAAAAGTTGTTGAGTCGTATGCTTCAACAGGGGCATATTCGGTGCCTTTGCCGCCCGGAAAAGATTATGCACTGACAGCCGGAGCACCCGATTATTTTTTCCATTCCGAAAATTTTGTAATTGCAGATACTTCGACACACGAAATTATCAGAAAAGATATTCAATTGCAGCCCATGGGCGTGGGAGCAAAAATTGTTTTGAACAATGTTTTCTTTAGTACGGGAAAAGCGACTTTAAGACCCGAATCATTTCCCGAATTAAACAGGTTGGCTTCGCTGTTAGTTAAATATAAAAATATACGAGTTGAAATCTCGGGACATACGGACAGTCAGGGCTCTGCCGCATTCAATCAAAAATTATCGCAAAGAAGAGCACAATCGGTTGTTGATTATTTGTTGACTCGCGGTGTGAATTTAGCTCAAATTGTTGCCGTAGGATACGGCGAAAGCCAACCGAGAGCAGATAATTCTACTAGTACGGGACGCCAACTTAACAGGCGTGTTGAAGCCAAAATTCTTGAAAAATAAAATAACAAATTTTATAAAAAAGGCAAGCTTAAAAAGTTTGCCTTTTTCAGTCTTCAAACAATTTTCTCAAGGTATCGGAAATTAACTTATCCGCAGGTAAAATAAAATTTCCGATAATTATTTCTGATTTTGACAAACCGGAGGAAATTTCGGATAGTTTTTCGGAGGCAAGGTTTGAAATAAAAATATAATCAATTGTTTTGTATTTCGGGAACAGAAAGGTCTCATTATTTTTGTTCGCAATCAAAAAGTAATTGTTTTGTTCTTCCGTAAATTGAAACATTGAAAATTTTTGATTTGATTTTGCACCTTTTGTTTCCTTAACGAAATCGTTTGTTTTTGAAAAACTCAAGCCCGTTAAGTTATTCAGCAACCATACAACTCGGATTTCTTTATGATGAGACGCTATTCCGATAAAATTTTTCGGAAATTCGGAGACCGTATTTAATTTTATTTTTTTTTTCAATTTTTATAAAATGAAATTACCTTCTTTTATTTTAATCAATGCTGCTTCGGATGCGGTTTGTTCAGCGATTTTTTTTGAAATTCCCTTTCCTTCGCCCACAACTTTCCCGTTAATCAAAAGTTGAGAAATAAATTCTTTAGATGATTCGGAAACGGCTTCGGTCATAAATTCTATCGGAATCTTATATTTTTGCGACCATTCAATAACTTTACTTTTAAAATTATTGTTGACAAATCGAAGTTTATTCAAATCAATATGTTCTACCATAATCTTTTGCAGAACAAATTTTTTCACATATTTAAGTCCTCTGTCGAGATAAATTGCACCGATAATTGCTTCAAAAGCATCTTCAAATATTCGTTCGGTAACGATTTGTTTTGATTTGCTTACAATTAATTTTTCAAAATGAAGTTTTTTTGCCAATTCGGTTAATTTTTTCCCGTTGACAATTTTTGTTCTCATTTGGGTTAAAAACCCTTCATCCGCAGACGGAAAACGTTTAAACAACAGTTCACTTATGGCGGCATCCAAAACAGCATCTCCGAGAAACTCCAAGCGTTCGTTATTAATATTTGACCCTTTTAAACACGGGTGGGGTATTGATGATTGGGAGTTAACGCTAATATGTAATAAGATAAATCTTTCGGGTTGAAACCGAATAATTTCTTCAGCGAAAGGGCTAAAGCTCTGTCGTTACATTTTTTTTGTTGTCTGTTAAAAAAAGACACCGGAGATTTTATTTTTCAAACTTTTTAAAAACCAGTGAAGCATTATGACCGCCGAAACCGAAAGTATTACTTAAGGCAGCATTTACTTCGCGTTTTTTTGTTTTGTTAAATGTAAAATCAAGTTTTGAATCAATATTCGGGTCTAATTCAAAATGATTAATCGTAGGCGGTATTTGACCGTGTGTTATTGCCATAACGGATGCAATTGCTTCTAATGCGCCTGTTGCACCGAGTAAATGTCCTGTCATGGATTTTGTAGAACTGATGCTTAATTTATAAGCATGTTCTCCGAAAACATTTAAAACGGCTTTTGTTTCGGCAATATCTCCCAATCCGGTAGATGTTCCGTGAAGATTGACATAATCAATATCTTCGGGTTTTAAGTTCGCATCGTTAATTGCACTTTTCATTACAACCGTTGCTCCTCTGCCTTCGGGATGCGGTGCCGTAATATGGTTTGCATCGGCACTCATTCCTCCGCCTGCAAATTCGGCATAGATTTTTGCACCTCTTTTAATTGCATGTTCATATTCTTCCAAAATTAATGCTGCACCGCCGTCGCCCATAACAAAACCGTCTCGTCCGATATCAAACGGTCTGGATGCCGTTTTTGGGTCATCATTTCTGGTTGAAATAGCTCGCATGGCATTAAATCCGCCTACGCCGGCTTCGGTTACGGCATGTTCCGAACCGCCGGAAATGAAAATGTCGGCTTTCCCCAAACGGATATAGTTATATGCATCAATTAAAGCATGTGATGAAGAAGCACAGGCAGAAACCGTGGCAAAATTAGGTCCGCGAAAATCGTATTTTATGGAAATATGTCCGGCGGCAATATCGGCAATCATTTTCGGAATAAAAAACGGATTAAAATGCGGTGTGAAATCATTTTGAACATATTCGGTAATTTCATCTTTAAAAGTTTGCAAACCGCCGATTCCCGAACCCCAAATAACTCCGGCTCGGTCTTTATCCAATGCTTCTATGTTAATATCGGCATCTTTTACGGCTTCTTCCGCTGCAATCATGGCAAATTGCGTAAACTTGTCCATTTTTCTTGCTGCGGGTTTTTTGAAATATTTTAAAGGGTCATAATTTTTTACTTCACAAGCAAAATGCGTTTTGAATTTGCTTGCGTCAAAACCGGTAATCGGTGCAGCACCGCTGACACCTTTAATCATATTTTCCCACGTTTCGGTTAAATTATGACCGAGCGCATTAATTGTTCCCATTCCGGTAACAACTACACGTTTTAATTCCATAAATGATGTTTTTTGTTTAATAAAAGAGAAAAAGGATTACGACAGAAGCCGTAATCCCGATAAATTTATTTTGAATTCTCTTCGATATAGCTTACTGCATGTCCTACAGTAGCAATTGTTTCAGCTTTGTCATCAGGAATAGCGATGTTAAATTCTTTTTCGAATTCCATGATTAATTCAACAGTATCAAGTGAGTCTGCACCTAAATCGTCAGTGAAACTGGCTTCTAATGTTACTTCACTTTCTTCAACACCTAATTTGTCTACAATAATTGCTTTAACTCTTGAGGCAATGTCTGACATAATACTTAATTTTAATTAATAAATAAATGATTTTGTGAAATGCAAAGAAAATTAAATCTTCAAAAAAAAAAAAATTATTACTTGCTTATATTACTTGCCGATTATTAAGGTACTGTAATTACTTAAAATTAATGAGTTGATAATGTGATTCATAGCTAAGAAATCGGTATTTTAATTTTAACAATTTTTAACGACTGAATTCGGGAAAAATAAAAAAAACACACAGTTTAGTACAAATCAATACATAATTCCGTAATATACTGATTTTCATTTATCAATGTGCTTAATTTGTATTTTTCGGGGTATTGAAGTTCTAAACGTCTTTTTAAATTCGATAATCCGATACCGTCTCCGGTATGGTTATTTTCACCGTTTAAGCTGTTTGCAACCGTTAAATTAAATTTGCTGTCATCCGAGACATTAATATCAATTTTAATAAATCCGTTTCCTGCATTTTTATCTAACCCGTGTTTAAAAGCATTTTCGATTATCGGTAAAATCAACAGAGGAGCAATAGCTGTTTCGGACGGTTCGCCTTCAACATTAATGCTGATATTTACTTTATCATCGTATCTGATTTTTTGTATGTCAATATATCCTTTGATATTGTTAATTTCTTTTGACAGTTCAATTTTCGGGACATTGCATTCGTATAATACATAATCCAACAGAGCTGAAATTTTTAAAACGACTTCGGGTGCTTTCGGTGAATTTTCCAAAGTTAAACTGTATAAATTATTCAGTGCATTAAACAAAAAATGCGGATTGATTTGTGATTTCAGATATTTAAGTTCTGCTTCTTTTAATTGTAATTTAATTTCCAGTTTTTCATTTACTAAAATTTGTTGTCGCTTCTGTGAAGTAAACCAAATTTTTGTTAGTTTTATGGCGGAAGCAATACCGATTATCATTAATTTTATCGTTATTCCGATTAACAGATTTCGGCTTGCAAAATTAAAATAAGGGGGAAGTTCTCTTCCTGTTTTTACGCTGTTAAAATATAAACCCAAATATTGTAACGGTTGTGTTATTACAAGCATTAAAATAATGAAAAAAACAAAGAACCATACCGTAAAAGCAATATATTTCTTTTTCAGAAGGAACCGGGGGATAAGAAAATACAGTGTGAAATAAACACCGAAAATATCCGAGGGAAAAAAATACATTAAATCATGAATCAATGTATCGAAAAAAGATTTATGATTTAATAATGAAATAACGGAATCGTAAAAAATGCTTAAGGCAGCCCAAAACAGAATGTGGTAAGCGATTCGTTTTAAATTAATATTTTTCAGATGCAGTTTTAAAGTCATAGATATAAAGTTCCGGTACAAAGTTATTGTTTTTTTATAAAGTGCAAATGCGGATGTTGAAATGACAACTTGTTCGGTACAAACATAAATTTTAAGGCGATTAAATACACATAATGAATAAATTCGGCTGTTTATTCATTAAAAAGGGTAATTTGCAGGGAGAATTGCAGAAAATAATTAAATATAAGATATTTGCAGATTATTCACTGTGATAAAAAATGAAAAAAGTGAGACAACTTATAATACTTGTATTTATTTTCTTTTCGGTTTCCGTACCGGCTCAAAATAAAATTTATACAACACAAAAAATTAAAGAGCATCGGATTAAGATTGACGGAAATTCAGACGAACCGGAATGGCAGACTGCCGAAGAAGGGAAAGATTTTATCCAATTTGAACCCGTAGAAAAAGCCGAGCCGAGCCAAAAAACAATTTTTAAAATTTTATATGACGAAAACAATATTTATGTTCTTGTAAAAGCATTTGATGACGAGCCGGAAAAAATTGAAAGCAGAATGGCGAGAAGGGACAGTTGGGAAGGCGATATGGTTGTTATTCAATTCGACAGTTATTACGACAAAAAAACCGCCTTTGTATTTGCCGTAAATGCTGCCGGAATCAGAAACGATGCGATTACTTCCGGCGATAATATAAATAATGACGACCCGACATGGGACCCGCTTTGGACAGTTAAAACATCTAAAACAGAATACGGCTGGTGTGCCGAAATGAAAATTCCGTTGAGTCAGTTGCGTTTCAGCAAAAAAGAACATCAAATATGGGGCTTACAAGTCGGCAGGTTTTTATTCAGAAATAACGAATGGGATATTTGGCAATTTGTTCCGAAAGACAAATCGGGATGGGTCAGCCGATTCGGAACGCTTGAAGGTTTGAAAAATTTGAAACCGAAACGACAAATTGAAATCGCTCCTTATATTTCTTTGAAATATGAGAAATATGAAAAACAAGACGGCAATCCCTTTGCAGACGGTAATGATTGGTTTTATAACGCCGGGATAGACGGAAAAATCGGAATTACCAACGACTTAACATTGAACTTTGCCGTTAATCCGGATTTCGGACAGGTGGAAGCCGATCCTTCGGAAGTTAATTTAACGGCTTTTGAAACTTTTTTTTCCGAAAAACGACCCTTTTTTGTGGAAGGCAGTAATATTACAAACTATCAACTGACACCCGGAGGCAGTCCTTGGTCGCGCGATAATCTTTTTTATTCCAGAAGAATAGGCAGAAGACCGCAGTATGATATTTACAATGACTTGTCGGAAAACGAATATGCAAAAGTGCCGGAAAATACAAGTATTTTAGGGGCATTGAAACTGACAGGGAAAACAAAAAACGGGCTTTCCGTAGGCATTGTCGAAAGTTTTACAAACAGAGAATATGCAGAAATAGACAGTTTCGGAAAACGAAAAAAAGAACTTGTCGAACCTTACACAAATTATTTTACCGGACGATTGCAGAAAGATATGAACAACGGAAATACGATAATCGGCGGTATGCTGACTTCGGTTAACCGGATAATTAATTCGGAAAATTTTGATTTTTTAAATAATAATGCCTATTCCGGAGGTGTGGATTTTATGCAATATTTTAAAGATAAAAAATATTTTTTGTCTGTAAAAGGAGCCGGAAGTTATATTAACGGAAGTTCAAATGCAATATCCGAACAGCAATTATCATCACGTCGCTATTTTCAAAGACCGGATGCCGATTATTTGGTTTATGACAGCACGTTAACAAGTTTAGCGGGTTGGGGCGGAAATTTTACCGCAGGTAAACAAAGTTCGAAAGGATTTAATTACGGTTTTAATTTATCCTTACGTTCACCCGGATTTGAATTGAACGATGTAGGGTATTTGCGACGAGCAAATTCAGTATTTCATTTTGTTTGGGTAAATTATAAAATTACCGAACCTTTTTCCGTATTTCGGAATGTAAATTTCAGCACAAATGAATGGTCGGGTTGGGATTTCGGCGGCGTAAGCACCTTTTGGGGCGGAAATGTAAGTGCCTCAACAGAATTTAAAAATCTTTGGACTTTTCGATTTAATCTTACAAAGGAACGCTACAATGTTGATAATACGCTTTTAAGAGGCGGTCCGTCGATAAAAACGCCGGGAAGTTTTCGATACGGATTTAATTTGGGAACAAATTCAACAAAAAAAATAAAAGTTTTTGCCGGATTTAATCATAATAATAAGGGGAATGATTCGGGCAGGAGTTACGGTATTTACGGCAGAATTTCTTACCAACCTTTGAATGTACTGTCGTTGAGTGTTGCTCCGAATTATAATTTTGACAATACCGAATTGCAATATGTTGAGACAGTAGATTTTAACGGAGAAGAAAGATATTTATTTGCTGAAATTAATCAAAAAACAGTTGCCTTAACCTTGCGTATAAATTATAACCTGACACCCGATTTTACAATACAATATTACGGTGCACCCTTTGTAAGTGCCGCAGGTTATTCCGATTTTAAAAAAATTACGGATGCACGGGCAGAGCACTATCTTGACAGATTTGACGTATTTTCGGAAAATCAAATTCGTTATTTTGCAGATGATATGGTGTACGGTATTGACGAATCGGGCGGTACGGAATATGATTATTATATCGGTTTGCCGGATTTTAATTATCGACAATTTCGCTCGAATTTGGTATTACGGTGGGAATATAAACCCGGTTCGCTGTTTTATTTTGTATGGTCGCAGGAGAATACGGATTATGTATCCGACGGAGCTTTCAATTTGGGTGAAAGTTTAAAAAATATGTTTAAAGTAAGCCCGAAAGATGTGTTTTTGCTTAAATTTTCGTATCGGATTATTTTGTAAAAACGTTCATTTTTTATTTTCCGATAGGTTGAGCATAGAGTTTTACATCTTTTGCCGTAATATTTTTATCGCAAAGAATCATTAAACGTTCAATTACGTTTCTGAATTCGCGAATATTCCCCGACCGGCTAATTTTTTGCAATTCTTTTACGGCTGCACCGTCGATTTCGAGTATTTTATATATTACACCGAGATAACATCAAATTTCGTTTCTTAAACATTTTTTATTTTCCGATAGGTTGAGCATACAATTTTACATCTTTTGCCGTAATATTTTTATCGCAAAGAATCATTAAACGTTCAATT
>CAZCPV010000051.1:0-2865 GCA_964500765.1 uncultured Draconibacterium sp. | reverse complement strand
ACGTTTCTGAATTCGCGAATATTCCCGGACCAGTTAATCTTTTGCAATTCTTTTACGGCTGCACCGTCAATCGTTTTTTTTGCCGTTCCGTGTTCTTTGCTTATTTGATTTATAAAATGCTCGGCAAGTATGGGTATGTCTTCGATACGTTCGTTTAAGGTCGGAACGTGAATAAGAATAACGCTGATGCGATGATATAAATCTTCTCTGAAACGTTTGGCGGCTATTTCTTCTTTCAAATTTTTATTGGTGGCGGCTATAACGCGTACGTCAACTTTTATTTGTTTGTCGCTGCCTACGCGCGAAATTTTATTTTCCTGCAATGCTCGTAAAACCTTTGCCTGTGCCGACAAACTCATATCGCCTATTTCATCCAAAAAAATGGTTCCCCCGTTTGCTTGTTCAAATTTTCCGGTTCGTTGCTTATGTGCCGAAGTAAACGACCCTTTTTCGTGTCCGAACAGTTCGCTTTCAATCAATTCCGAAGGAATGGCGGCACAATTAACTTCAATAAAAGGACTTTTACTGCGATTGCTTTTTTCATGTAAGCGATGGGCTACCAGCTCTTTACCGGTACCGTTGGCTCCGGTTATTAATACGCGGGCATCGGTTTCGGCAACTTTATCAACCATGTCTTTTATGTGTTGAATGGCATCGCTGTTTCCGACCATTTCATATTTTTTGCTGACTTTCTTTTTCAGAACTTTGGTTTCGACAGCTAATTTTTTAAAATCAAGGGCATTTTTTACCGTTATCAACAAACGGTTTAAATCAAGCGGTTTTTCTATAAAATCAAAAGCTCCTTTTTTTATGGCATCAACTGCGGTTTCAACCGTTCCGTGTCCGGAAATCATAATAAAACGGGCTTCCGTTCCTTGTTTTATCGCTTTGGCCAAAAGTTCAATACCGTCAATTCCGGGCATTTTTATATCGCACAAAACAATATCAAACTCTGTTTCTTCCAAATTCTTTAATGCTGTTTTTCCGTCTTCGGCAAGTGTAACTTCGTGTTTTTCATATTCCAAAATATCTTTTAAGGAATTACGAATTGCTCTTTCATCGTCTGTAACCAATATTTTTGCCATAGTAAAAATTTTTACAAAGATAATTTTAGAACAGGATTTTACAAAAACTTGTTTTTCCTTTTATGCGAAAGCTATTTTTCCGGAAAGATTTTTAATCTTAATTTTTTCATCATAATTTGTCCCCACGAAACCGCAATAAGTGAAGCCGTAATATTGCCTACAACCACGCCCCAACAAATTCCGGGCAAACCGTAGCCGAGTTTTATTCCCAGCAACCAGCCGAAAATCAGTTGAAATACCAATGTTCGCATAATGGTCAGAACCAAAGAATTTTCGCCTTTCCCGATACCTTGAAACATGGATGAGGTAAGCATTCCCATCGGAACAAAGGGCAAAAACCAAATTAATTGCCGTAAAGTTTTTATTAGACTTCCGGAAATATGAACCGTATCTTTTGAGTAGGTGAATAAATAGCTCAGTTGTGCGGCAAAAATAAAAATCAGAGATACAATAATTAATTCAATAAAAAAGCCCATTTTTATTCCGTAGAAATAACCGCTTGCCAATTTTTTCGGTTTTTTTGCTCCGAATGCTGCTCCGGTAACCGCCGTAACACCGATTGAAATACCGATTAAAGGTACCAGTCCGAGCATTATTATCCGCCAAGCACTCGTAAATACGGCAACACCGTCGGTGCCGTCGGTTTTAACGATAAACGCATTCAAGATAAATATTGCCGCCGCCATTGAAAATTGCATTAACGATGCCGGAATACCGACACGCAATATTTCTTTTATTATTTTGCCGTTAAATTTTAAAACTCGGAAATGAAACGAGATAAAGGTATTTTTTTTAATAAAAAGCCAATAAAAAGCCAAAAGTGAGGTGATAAACATAGAAACCAAAGTTGCCCAAGCAGCACCGTTTATCCCTAATTTTAAAGTATAAATAAAAATCGGGTCTAAAATAATGTTAAGAATCGACCCCAGCCCCATGGCATACATTACGCGTTTTGTGTCGCCTTCGCCTCGTAAAATGCCGCTTGCAATATTGTTGAAAACCAAAATAATCGTACCGCTGAGAATTATTTTTCCGTAATCGGCAACCAAATCAACAACACCGGTTTCGGCACCCATGGAGAGAAAAATATTGCGAAGCAAAGGCAAAATACTTACGGTAATAAGTACGGCAATTACGATACCCATAAAAAGCGTGTGTCCTGCCGCCGTATCTGCCAATCGTTTGTCTTTTGCTCCTATTTTTCTGGAAATTGCAGCACTTCCGCCGACACTTATTCCCGATGCCAACGACAAAATAATCATAAAAACGGGAAAAAATAAACCTACGGCTGCCAATTTATCCGAACCTAAGCCGGCAACCCAAATTCCGTCAACAATATTGTATAGGGTTTGAACAAACATGGCGATAATCATGGGTCCCGAAAGTCGGCGAATGGCTTTTTTCGGGTCACCGAGCAGAGTTTCTACGCCTTTTGTTGAATTTTTTTCCGGTATATTTTCTTTTTGTTCTTTTTCACTCATAAGATTGCAAATGTATTATTTTTTAAGATTTGAATAGTTTTTAGAGCCGGTAAATTTTAAAAAAAAATCGAAGACCTGCTGACTGAAGCTGTCAGTTTTCGGAGCCTGAGCTTGTCGAAGGCGGTGTATCATTAAGCGAGCCCGCCTTCGACTGCTTTTTGCTAACCCGGTTTCGACGGGTGGTTATTGAGCTACGCCGAAATACTCAACCTCCGTGGGATGCCTTCGGTCACTGAGCTTCGGACACTGAGCTTGTCCTTTAGATTTGTTTATTGAAATTTGTTAACTTTGAAAAACAA
>CAZCPV010000050.1:0-14769 GCA_964500765.1 uncultured Draconibacterium sp. | reverse complement strand
TTTTAAATTTTTCGGGAAACAGCACAAAACGAGGATCGGGGGCATGCCAAATAATGGGTTCGTCTTCGTTATACCACGGAAAAATGCCGTTTTGATATGCTAAGAGCAAACGCTCGGGCGACAAATCACCGCCTACGGCAAGAATTCCGTCTTCGGCAAGCGAAGGGTGAGGAAATATAAGGTCTTCGGTAAGTTGGAAAATAGGCATATTTTAATGTTGAACAATCAACTTTCTGAAAGTAAAATTCTTATTATAAAACAGTTTTAATATATATATCCCGTCGGGAAATTTCGAAACGGTAATTTGCGATTTATTATAATCTGCTTTTAGCAGATTTCCGTTAATAGTATATAATTGTATTTTGTCGGGTGTTTGTGAAAAGGAAACAAAATCGTTTGCCGGATTCGGATAAATTTCAATTGTTTGATTGTTAATTTTTTCCACATTTACCGGACTGCAATTCCATACAGCTTTCCAACCGCTTTTTACGGTTGCTCCGTCGGAATGAAATTTTAGGGTAAGTGCATTTCCGCTTGCTTCAATATAGCCGGGGCTTGTTGTTCCCGAATATCCTCCTATCAGAGGCGAATCGGTATCAAAACCGTCATAAATCCATAATGAATCGTAACCGGCCTCCAAATTAAAAGACGAAAATGTTAATGAAAGTAAAGAAACATTATCCGGAGCAATTGTAAATGTGTAATCTTCATTGTTATAATAATTTCGATTAGGTCCTCCCGTGTCGTAAATTGTATACTGACAGGGTGTTACAGAGCAGTCGGTAAAACGGTCTCTGATTAAATCCCACATTTCGGTATGTCCGTCATCGTAACCCAATGCCCACATTCCGATTCCGGCAATATCTTGATGCTGAATAACATCGTATTTGTATTTCATGGCTGTTTCATCGTCCGTCCATGCCTGATGCCAATTTCCTCCTGAATTATAAACGTAATAATTACTCATGCTGTTTTCTTCAAATTGTTTATTATTATAATATCCGGATGTATTATTTTTAATCGTTTTAATTGTTCTTGATGTTCCGTTCGCCAATGTTGAAGAAGGGACATCTTCGCTTGCGGTTTCCCATTCATAACCGTAATACGGAATTGCACAGAGCAATTTTTCTTTCGGAATACCGGCATTTAAATATGTGTTGATTGAACGGGATATATTATAGCTGAAATTTGACATTGTGTATAGTTGTCCTGTCGGTCCGGCAGTTGAACTTCCTTTCCAATAATAGGCATAGCCCATAATTACAAATAAATCAATATAGTTTTTTAATACGGGAATATCAAAAACATTGCTCCAATCAACGGCATACAAAGCAATACTGATTTGCGAACCGGGTATATTTGTGTGAAATTGATCGGAAAGATTTATTAAAAAATCGGTAAAATTGTCTTTCTCGGATGCCGGAACACCCTCAAAGTCAATATTTACACCGTTTGCATTTCTTTCCTGAACAAGTGTTAACAAACTGTCGATAAGGTTTTGTTGAGCAGCTGCACTTGCAAAAAAAGATGCATGACTGTTGAACAGAGTTACGCACAGATTTACTCTTACGCCGTTTGCAATGGCTTCGTCAACCGCATTTGCCGTTTCCCAATTGTGTGTTGTAAGGGGATTGCCGGTTACGGGATCAACTTCGTAGGAGAAATATGATAAATCGGATAATAAATTCCATTGGTAGTTTTGTTCGGAGCCGTTCATCCAATAGGGGTGCCAACCGAAAACGAGTTTTTGCAAATTGCAGTCATCCGTATTTTTCGGAAGTTTTATTTTGCTTTGTGTCAGTTCTTTGTATTCTTTCGGGCAATATTTTGCCAATGAATCGTAATAAATTTGTTGGCTTTTATGAGCTGAAAAATATTCGTAATTTTGAGAAGTTCCCGAGATACTTAAAAATACGGAAATTATAAGAAAATATATTGTTTTCATAACTATTTATGTTTAAGCTTATTAAGTTTGTAATCTTTTAAGAAAAGGGAATATATAATACCGTCGGCAAGTCCGGTTTTGGGAACAAAAATCGAATTTTTTTCCGTAGCTTTTAACAGTCGCATATAAATTTTAAGCGCCGGCAAAATAACGTCTGCCCGGTCTTCGCGGAAAGCATATTTTTTAATTCTGTCTTCATAAGAAAGCCGGATTATTTCCGAATATAATTTTTGTAAATCTTCGTAATTTAAAATACTTTTTCCGACAAGTTTGCTTATTTTATTAATATTACCGCCTGAACCGGTCAGTTTTGCATCGGGATAATCGGTTTTTAATTCATTTAATTTCTTTTCAAGCGAAATAATTTCTTTCGGGTCAACGGTTATTGTAACAAATCGTAAAGTACCGGCTTTGTATGCGTGTGCCCAAATAAGTTCGGTATATTTAAAAAGTCCTATTTGCAAACTTCCTCCGCCTAAATCCGCCGAGATATAATATTGCCCTTTTTCCAATTTTTCTCTGTTGGTAAGATACAGCAATCGGGCTTCTTCATGACCGTCAATAATTTGAATTTTTAAGCCGATTTTTTTCTTAACCGATTGGATTACGGCATCTTTATTTTTTGCGTTTCGCACAGCGGAAGTTGCACAAATTCTGTATTTATCAACATTATTATAATCAATAATATCTTTAAAAATTTGCATTGCTTTTAAAAACTCTTCTTTCTTTTTTTTCAGGATTTTTCCTTTCAGAAAAACATCCGTTCCCAATCTTATCGGCAATCGGATATATACTCTGCTTTTTAATACGTATTCGTTACCTTCGGAAGGCAAAAGGTCTTTGATAATAAGGCGAGCGGCGTTTGAACCTATATCTATTCCGGCATATTTTTTTATCGGCATAAATAAATAATGTAATATTGTAAATACAAATGTAAAAATATAAAAATAAGCCGAATATTTTTTCTTTTTAAAGTTTTTAAAAGAATAATTTTATTAATTTTGCAGTTCAGAAACGGACCCGTAGCATAATTGGATAGTGCACCTGACTACGGATCAGGAGGTTGGGGATTCGAATTCCTCCGGGTTCACTTTTTTTAAACAGATTTTTCGAGTTTTTTAAAACGGGAAAGTCTGTTTTTATTTTAATATATCTTTTTCAATTCAACTCCCGGGAAATAGTGCAATACAATTTCTTCCGTATTATATCCTTTCAGTGCCATTCCTAATGCCCCGATTTGACAATAGCCGACACCGTGCCCCCAGCCGGCTCCGGTAAATGTAAATCCTTCGGGAATACCGTTTGTTCCTTTTTTTTCTTTAATAATAAATGCGGAACTGTATAAAAAAGATTTATCCGTTGCTTGGCGTATCTCGAAATCTTTTTTTAATATTAGTTGTTTTTCCTTACCGGAATTGTTGATATAAGTGACTTTTAAATATTTTATTCTGCCGGAACCACCTCTTTCGGAAGCCGTTATTTTTTTGATATGCAGGGCGTTAATTTTATGGTGTCGATTTAAATTCTCCGTTAAATCTTTTTGACTTGCAAAGTGTTGCCAGCGAAAATATTTGCCGTCTTCATCAACGCTGCCGAGATAGTTTATCAGGTCATTTTCTTTAACCGTATGCGGGCTGCAAAATGTATCGGGAACGGAGTTTAACCATTTTCTTAAATTATTTTCATCAGATAAAGGGCTGATAAGTTCTTTCGGTTTTGTTTTTGAATCCGGAAATACTTTTAAGTAAGGAATTGTTTTTTCTTCCCAAACAGTATCGAACGATTCAGTCATTCCGCCGCAACTTTTCGAATATCTTGTATCGCAAATTTTATTGTCATACACTGCAACCAAGCCCCTTGTTTCGGATGAACCTTTTACCGATTGCTCTGTTAAATGTGTTGTTCCTTGAAATCTTTGGCAACAATCGTCATTACAAGCATCAAGTCCCAATTCTTTGTGTTTTTGCTCAGCGGCAGCCAAAATCCACGAGCGGGCAACAATTGTTTGCGATTGAATAAGTGCTTCGGGGCAGGCAGCATTCATCTCGGAAGTTGCTACACACATTAAATAATGTTCTAAGGGCAATTCGTTGTATAAAAAAAGTGAGTTTTTAACAATTTTTATAATTAAAGTGTCCGGAAGATAAACATCAATACGTTTTTTCCAATGATAATCTCTGCCGGATATTACATTTTCAACTTTTAATCCGGATTTCGGCAATAATTCTTTTTTTTGAAAAACCGGATTGATTCTGACTTCTTGATTTGTTACATAAATACCGTCATCAAAACTTATTTCGATATTTTTTTTATGAAGTTTGAAGTTTAATATACTGTTATTATTCAAACTATAATCAATATTGTTTATTCTGATAATATATTTATCCGAAATCTCCGGCGGTGTTTTTACGGTAATGCTGTTCGCATTGTCTTCGGGCATTATAATTCCGACGGTGATAATCGGTTCTTCCGAAGGAATATGATTTTTTTTTAACATAAATAATTAAAATTTAATAAAAAAAGAGCTTGAAGTTTATCAAGCTCAAAAAAGATAACAAATTTTTGTAATAAATTAGGTTAAATCAACAACTTTTGCATCAGGAGCATTTTTTTTAACAGAGGCAATTCCGTTGTCTCTTGACGAAACACTTTCGTACATTTCACTGTTTCCGATAATTTGACCGTTTCCGGCTTTTAAATTAAAATACGGTTTGCCGTTTTTTGCTTCAAGACGGTCAAATCTGTTGTCATCTTGCGAATTTTTTCTTACGGATTCAATTCCGTTCTCACAAGCAGCTTTTGTTTTATATCCTTCACTTGTAAGAATAATTTGACCGTTTCCGGCTTTTAAATTAAACTGGAATTCACCGTTTTTTCTTTTTGTAATTTCAAATTTTCCCATTGCTTTGGTATTTTAGAATTAATGAAAGCATAAAGGTAAAATTATTTTTTATTAATCTGAAATATAGTTAAATATGTTTTTGCAGTTTTTTATTTTCTGAAATATAACTTATTTAATTGCAATACGTTTCCGAATGTATTTTTTTATTGTCGATTTTATAAAATGAATATAATACAGTACAAAAACGGTTTTATTTTACAATATCACAATCCTGCATAATAACGTCTTCATACATTTCTAAATCTTCATCGTATGAAGCTCCCAATGTTATAAATCCTTTTACTTTAATTTTATCTCCGACTTTTAAATTTTTGATATTTTTATCGGCTTCGGTTAAAAATGTACAACTTACGCCGGCATCTTCTCCGGCATCTTTCAGTAAAATTACCGTTTGGTTATTTTGGTCTTTTGTTATTTCGGAAACCGTACCGGATACAATTAATACTTTGGAGTTTCCGTCTTTTTCAAGATATTTTGCATTTGCGGCGGCATTATCTTTTAGGTATTCATCAACTAATTCTTTGGTGCTTAAAGATGCAAATGCTTCTGTTTTTTGTACATCTCTGTGCGGCATAAAAAATAGATATACCGGATAAATTGCTGCTAAAATACCTGCAATTACAATAATTAAAACAATCTTCTTTGCTTTTGACTTTTTCATTTTATTTTGATTTAAATTAAAATTTATTCAAAGATAGAAAGAATAATTTGGGACATTTGTGACACTAATCACATTTTTTTATAGTTTTACAACATATCTTTGCATCAAAGAATTTTTGTAAACCGTTAAAATATTAATTATTATGAAAAAAATCAGTTTATTATTTACGATTGCATTTATGAGTATTACCCTCTTTGCACAAAAAAGCTATATCACTAAAAACGGCTATGCCAAACTTTTTTCGCATACGGTTGCAGAAGATATTTCAGCTGAAAATTTTAAAGTAATTTCTAAAATAAATGCCGAAACCGGAGATTTTATCGTGTCTGTTCCTGTTCAAAGTTTTACGTTTGAAAAAGCATTAATGCAAAAACATTTTAATCAACCGAATTTTATGGATTCAAAACAGTTTCCTAAAATTAAGTTTAAAGGGAAATTTGATGTTTCAAAAATTGATTTTGAAAAAGACGGAGAATATCCGGTTACGGTTTCGGGAAATTTAACTATAAGAGCAGTTACAAAACCGATTTCCGAAAAAGGAACAATTACCGTAAAAAACGGAAAAGTATCTGCCGGTTCAGTTTTTATTGTTAAAAATATTTTTCAATACGGTGTAGGCAAGCCGACTAAAAAAAGTAAGAAAGAAAATATATCGGAAGATATAAAAATAACGTTTAAAGCTGATTATCATAATTAATATAAATAGTTGATTTGTTCATAATGTGATATCATTGCCGACTGCGATTTCCGAGTTTTAAGAGTTCTCGGGAATCCGGCAATGATTTTTCTATAAAAAATTAAAAAATAAAATTGTGAAAAAAGTACCCGAAACACTACATTACCTTATAAAAGAAATTCTGGAAGAGAAAAAAATAAGTGCTGACAGAACCGTTGAATTTTTGCAACGAGCAGATATTGACGAAAAAGAATTAATTGATTACATAACCCATAATCATCCTCGAAAAGAAAGTTACGGAAGAAGTATCGTGTTTGACGGCGGTTTTTTTAAACTGATGATTATGTCGTGGAATCCGAACGATTCTACCGCAATTCACGACCACGGACAAGTAGAGTGGGGTGCCGTAAAATTTTTCGGAGAAATGGTAAATCTTGAATATCTTTTTGATAATGAAATTTTAAAATTAAAAAGTAACGAAACAACAAAAAAGGGCGATGTTGCAAAAGTAACTGCCGATTTAATTCATCAAACCGGAAACCAAACCGGAAAACCCTTACTTACGATGCACTTGTACGGTTCAAATAAAGTGAAAGAAAATTTAACCCTCAATGCAAGAATATTCGACAGTATTGAAAAAAGAATTTATTACACAACCGGAGCGGCATATTTGAAATTGCCTTCCGAAATTATTCTTAAAAAAGACGAAAATTTAGGTGTTGACATTAAAAGTTTTGAATATGATAAATTGATACGAATGAATTTCTTTAATCAAAATAAAAATATTTTTAAAGATGAATTACAAACCTTAAATCAAATTGTATGTTAAAAAAATTGATATTTATTTTTATTTCTGTATTCTTTACCGGCACTTTAATTGCCCAAAAACAATTGCCGAACGGAACAAAAGCTCCTTCGATTAATGCGGTTGACCATTTCGGAAATAAATTTAATTTGAAAGAAAAATTAAAAGAAGGTCCCGTTGTCGTAGTTTTTTATCGCGGACAATGGTGTCAATATTGTAATTTGTATATGTATAATTTGGCAGATTCGCTTTCTTATATTCAAAATGCGGGAGGAAACTTAATTGCTGTTACCCCTGAAAATAATGACAATATAGACTATACTATTGAAAAAACACACGGCGGAAATTTCAGCGTAGTTTATGATAAAGGGCATAAGATAATGGATGCTTACAAAGTAACTTGGCACGTCAATAAATTTGCTCATTTTTTCTATAAATTAAGAGGAATTGATTTAAACAAAGCAAGCGACGGAACAGACAGGGCTTTACCCGTACCGGCAACATATATCGTAGGGCAGGACGGCAGAATTAAAGCCGGCTTTTTCGATAAAAATTATAAAGTAAGAATGCCTGTAAGCAAAATAGCGGAAGAATTAAAAAAACTCCGAAAATAAATGCAGGAAAATTATCAGAATATTTTCGATAAAGTTTCGGATATTATTACGGAATATCTTAAAAACTCGGATTCGGATAACGCATCGGTAATAGATTACCACAGTCCGAAAGATTTAAAAAAAATGCTTGATATTGACATTGGCGATGAGGGAATTTCATACGAAAATTTATTCCTGCATCTTGAAAATTATTTAAAATACAGCGTAAAAACAAGAAATAAGCAGTTTTTTAATCAATTGTATGCCGGAACAAACTTAGCCGGTTTTCTCGGAGAAATTTTTTCGGCAATCAGCAATACTTCGATGTACACCTATGAAGTAGCACCGGTTGCGACATTAATCGAAAAAGAATTGATTCGAAAAATGTGCGGAATTGCCGGTTTTAAAAACGGAAGCGGAATTTTTGTTACCGGCGGAAGCAATGCCAACTTAATTGCCGTATTTTCGGCTCGAAATAAAATTTTTCCGGAAGGAAAAACACAAGGAATGAGAAATGCACCCAAATTAACGGCTTTTGTTTCCGACCAAGCACATTATTCGTTCGGAACGGCTGCGAATTTGCTCGGTATCGGTTCGGATGCACTCATAAAAGTAAAATCGGATGAAACCGGAAAAATGATACCCGAAGAATTAGCAAAGCAGATAGTAATTTCCGAAGGAAAAGGCGAAAAACCCTTTTTTATCGGAGCAACTGCCGCAACAACTTTGCTCGGAGCTTTTGACCCGATTGACGAGATTTCAGAAATTGCCGAAAAATACAACTGTTGGTTGCATGTTGACGGTTCTTTCGGCGGTTCCGTTATTTTAAGTAAAAAATATAAGCGTTTTTTTAAAGGAATTGAAAAAGCCGATTCGTTTACCTGGAATCCGCATAAACTTATGAACGTACCTTTGGTAACATCGGTAATTCTGATAAACGAAAAGAATATTTTGAGAGAAAATTTAACAAAACTTTCGACCGATTATATTTTTCATGAAAATGAAGACGAAAATTGCGATTTGGGTGAAATTTCAATTCAATGCGGCAGAAAAGTTGATGCACTGAAACTTTGGTCGGCATGGAAATTCTACGGTAACAAAGGATATGAAAAACGTATTGAAAATTTATTTGATATTGCCGCATATTTTGAACAAAAAGTGAACGAATATCCCGAATTGGAACTGACAGCCGAACGTCAAAGTTTAACCGTTTGTTTTCGATACAATCCCGGAAATGTTTCGGATTTAAACAACTTGAATTTAAAAATAAGAGAAAATTTGCGAAAATCGGGTAAAAGTTTGGTAAATTACGGATATATCGGGAATGATGTAACGATTCGTTTTGTCGTGTCAAATGCCGAAGTTCGGAAATCGGATATAGATATCTTTTTCGAGCATTATTTTGAAATCGTAAATCAAATAAAAAGTGAGTAGGCAAATTCAAAAAGATTCGATAATAATTTCGGCTTGGCCGGAAACTCCGGTAAGTGCCGTGGGAATGTGGTATGATGCCGTGCCTAAATTGCTCGGAATTTTGAAAAACGGTTATTATAATGCCGGTCATGCGGCGGCTGTTTTGGTCAATCATAAAACAAAAAAATTACATTATTTTGATTTCGGACGTTACCACATGCCGCAAAAATACGGCAGAGTGCGAGACGAACAAAGCGACCCGGGATTAAAAATACCTTTTGACGCAATTATTTCTGATGATAATAAATTGCTGAATATAAACGAGATACTCCTTTTTCTGAATTCCAACAAAGAATGTCACGGTAAAGGTGTTTTATATGCTTCCGTTTTGGAAAATATCAGTTTTGAAAAGGCATATAAGTTTGCAAAAGGTTTACAAAATGCCGATGTCGTAAATTACGGACCCTACGATTTAAAGGGTTCAAATTGTTCTCGTTTTATTGCTTCTTTGGCAAAAGCCGGAAATCCGAAACGAAAAATCAAATTCAGGTTAGCAGCTCCTTTATTGTTTACACCGATGCCGAAAGGGAATGTAGTTGCCTGTAATTCAGAATATTATTCTGTATTGCATCAAAAAATCGAAAAACGGAATGTCAATTTTTTCGATTTGTTGAAAAATTTTGTTATTCCTTATATTTCAATCAAAAATAAAAGGAAAAACGAAACAGAATTTCAACATCAAGCTAATCAAATTCAATTTCAAAATGCAGAAACACATGCCTGAGATTCCGATAAATATTCCCGAAAATTCAAAATATTTGCCCGGTATCGGTGCAAGTGCCTATTTTCATATCGAAAAAACCGATGATAAAACCTTGTTCAGAATCCGGCGTTTTAACGAAAACGGAAAACTTGACTGCGATCAAATTTTCCGTTTGCAAAACCGGGGTTTTGATATTCATTCCGATTTTGAAATAACCTATGTGTCGCATTGTGCAAAATGTACGGTTCTTCAAAACGGGAAAAAATATGTTTTTACGGTTGTTGCTTCAATATCTTAAAATAAAACCGTTCGTTTTTCTTATTTCTGATTCGAACAAAATAAATTCCCGACGGAAAATTTTGTAAATTAATTTCCGTATTTTCGGAATTCGGTTTCACTTCTTTAATTATTTTTCCTTCAATTGTTGTAATGCTCACCGAATTTATGTTATCCGGATTAATTCCTTTTATAAAGAAAATGCCGTTTGTCGGGTTCGGATAAATTAAAATAGAATTTTTTCCGTTTAAATTTACCGATAACGGATTTTCAATGCTTACGTTTATCGTATCGGAATTTTCGCAAGTATGGGCATCTTCAACCGTAACGGAAAAATCATAATTCCCGGCACCTAAAATGCTTCCGTATATCGTCAGCGTTTGTTCCGTTGAATTATCATTCCAAATATAAGAAGAAAATCCGGCTCCGGCATCAAGAATCAGTGTGTCGCTTGTTAAAATTGTCGTATCGTTTCCGATAAAAACAGTCGGCAGAGCATTAACCGTTATGTTTGCCGTTCCCGAGAAATCGCTTCCGGTACAATTTGCATCCGAAAGTGCCGTAAGGGCATACGTGCCGGCATCGGAAACCGTAAAAATATAGGGATTATCGGAAGTTGTTTCGCTGAAAGTGTTTGTCCCGTCGGTATAAGAAATATTCCAAGGTGCTGTTCCTGTGAGGTTTATTGTAATGTCAGCCGTTTCGTTTTCGCAAATTTCGGCATCGCCGGAGAGTGTTGCCGCAGGCAAATCATTAATTGTTATCGTAAATAAATCGCTTAATTCTTTTGAACATCCGTCAGCGGTATTTGTTGCTAAAATATTAAAAGTCCTTGTTTCCGTTAAGGTTCCGGTAGGTAAATTTATTGTGTTTGCATTTCCGGTTACGGCTGTCCCGACCAAAGAATTATCGGCATCATTTCTTAATTGGTATTCGACAAAAGCCGTTGTGTTATTTAACTGTAAACTGCTTGCTCCCGAACCGCAAAAATTGTTACCGTTAATCGAGACATCAAATAGTTTATTTTCATTAAACATATAGTCGGCTTCGCCCGGCAGTAATGCTCTTTCGTATATTTTTATATCGTCAAGCGTTCCGTTAAAATAATTGCTTGAAGGAATGTTCGGAAAATTTGGGTCAATTATATCGTGTGCAATTTTCCACCAACCCGTAAAATTATTTCCGTTTGTTACGGTATTGTCGTTTGCTTGTAAAGTGCCGTCAACATATAATTTCATTCCGTCGGCAGATAATGTCGCAATAACATTATGCCATACATCATCGTTGTAAGCTGTTGTTGTTGAGATTGTTTTTGCAGTTCCGTCAATCACGCCGAAATATAATTTGCCTGCATCGTCAAGATAAATAACACGGTCGCAAACAGTACTTTCGCCCCACTGATTATCACCGAGTCCTATCAGGAAACCGCCGTTTGTGCTTTTGGTTTTAAACCATAATGACATGCTGAAATTATTCGGATTATTAAATGAATTTGTTGTTGTGATATTGTCCCATTGTCCGTTAAAAAATGCGGACTTAATCCATTCACCGTGTCTGTCTTCAGCATAATTCCATCCGGAATAAAAATAATCGTTTCCGTGTCCGCTTAAATCGGTATTGTCATTATAATCACAAGAAAACCAACTGGTTAGTGCCGAATCGTTTACACGTACAAAGTCGTTAATATCGGGAGCTGCAGGATTTGCCTTTACTTTTATTTCGTTTGATAAAATAGAACAACTTATATTGGTAACTTTTGCACTGTAAATGCCGCTTTGATCTGTCGTGTAAGATAATGCGGTTTCCCCGTTGACATCTTTTCCGTTTTTCAGCCATTGTACGCTGTATCCGTTGCCGGTTGTTAAATTCAAACTAACGTTTCCTCCTTCACAAAAAACAGTATCGCTTTGAGCGGAAATAAGGGCACTCAAAGGTGCATCATTTATTCGAACGGTTACCGGCTCGGTAAATGCCGAACATCCGTTTTCGGTAACTTGGGCTTTGTAGCTTCCGGCTTCGGTTACCCAAATATTGGTGCTGTTTATACTGTCAAGCAAAATATTGTTTTTATACCATTGTGCTTCGTTGTATTCCCAACTGACAGAGAGATTTATTCCTTGTCCGGTGCATAAATCCGGGCTTCCCCAATAGGAAATTTCCGGCTCGGGGCATGCTCCCGGAGTATTTACTTTTATTCCGTAATTTCCTGAGACATTTTCTTCTCCGTCAACAACGAAATAGTACGTAATTCCGGCATACATATAAAGAGATGTTTGAGAAAGGGTATCTTCGGGACTCCAAATTCCGAGATTATTAATGCAAGCATTTTCATTGCAGGTTGACAAGACCAACACTGTGAGATTTCCGGGAATTTTTTCGGTAAATTGAATATCCGCTACACCGTTGTAAGTTGAAGAAATGCTGTGTATCACTTCTTTATCGGGAAAATATCCCCAAGAATAATTATCAATATTGTTTTGTCCGTCGGTTTCCGTATTTCCGAAATACCAAATATTATCGGACAAACTTACGGCACTTGAACAATCCATAATTCCGGGAGCAACAATATTGAAACTTGCATTTTCAGTATTGAGATTTTCATCTGTTTCAATAACTTCGTTATCGGCATCGGCAACAAAGAATATATAGCGTGTTCCGGGTGTTGCGGAAGCCGGAACGGTAATACTTTGCATCACTTTATGCTCTTCTCCGGCATTTAAATTCGGCATATTAACTGTTTTCAAATAAATATCCGAACCGTCAAAAATATTGTCTTCGGAATAGTATAATTTTGTTTTGCTTGTTCCTGCATTGTTGTTGCCGATATTTTTTTCGGTAAATGAAATATAAGCCAAATCACTTGCCTGCGAAAAGTCAGGATTTACGCTTTGGTCGGTGATAATTAAATCCGGATTGTTGTCGGGTGCATTTACCGTAAGAGTGTATGTTCCTTCGGCGGCATATCTTCCGTCAACAACGATTAAGTAGGTACCGGGGTCGGTATTATCGGCAAAAGCAACAGAATCGCCGTATGCGAGCAAACTGTCCTGATTGCAATAAGACAAAATAAATACATCCAAATTATTTCCGTTTAAATTTGTAATTGAAGCACTTATTCTTCCCGGATAGCTTGTCGTAATTTGATGTACGACTTCTTTGCCTGTTTCTTGATAATAGAAATAGCTTCCGTAAAAATTTGTAATATTTGCAGAACCGACTGTTGTCCCGTTGAACGGGATTCCCGAGCTTAAAATAACGGGATTTGAACAGTCTAATCCGGGGTAAGAGTCTCTCGGTTGTATGCCGACTATAGCTCCTTGGCTGCTTGTAAAGCTGTAACCTCCGGGTGTTAAATCATTTAAGTAAAAATAGCCGTTGTATGAACCGCCCCAGCCCCAGTTAAAATGAAAAAAATCAGTTCCTTGGTATCCGTCAAGTATAAAGGCGTGTCCTCCGCTGCTGCCGCGTCCTTGATAATACATCGGTCTTCCGGAATCAATTTCTGCTCGCATCAATCTTGCCCAATTATCTTCGGTGTATGAATATTTGCTTGTAAGAATAAGATTACGAGAGTATTTAAAATATGTTTTTAAAGCTGATGCCGCTGTTGAAGAATAAGCACCGGAACCGCTCGGTCCGTAGTCCATATTTACGGCAACTCCGCAGTGATACATTAGTTTTGCAACTTCTGCATTACCGCTTCCGTCGGGCATATTTGCCCAATCGTAAATGGTATTTTCAAAATCGGCAGATTGTTCTCCGTAAACATAATGTGTATAGCTGTGAGAACCCTCGCCCGATACGGGAAAATTATTATATTTCATAACTTGTGCCATTGCCGTTGCTACGCATCCCGTCCAAACATGCCCGCACGAACCGCCTGTTGACGTTTCCGGGCATAAAGCATTGTATCCGCATCCTTGATTCCATGTTGTTGTCAGTAAGGGAGAAACATCTTTTGTATTTTTTTTTGCGGGCTTGAAGTCGGGATTAGAATAATAAATCCACAAATTTTGAATTTTTTTGTTTGCCTTTATTTTTTGCTCGGTGACAAAAATTATTTGGTCTTTTAATGATTGCATCCAATCGGTAAAAGCATCCGGTTTCGTATCTGAAAGTTTATAATTGCTTTCTGTTGAATATGCCAATATAGGATAAACATTATCGTTTCCGGAAATGATAATAAAACCCGGTTTCCGACTAAAATTAAAAATATAAAACAGATTATCTCTGTTTTTTGATTTTTCTGTCGAAAGCAAATTTAAATCCGGTTTTTTTGCTGTTTTTAATTGTTCCGTAAGAAAGTTTTTTGCAACTGTTTCGGCTTTTCTTATCTTAACTCCGGAAGAAAAAGCATTAAAAGAAATAATAAAAAGGAATGTGAAGATTGTAAATTTTTTCATTTTTTTGTGGTTTTTCTTTTCTGACAGAAAAAGAAGCAAAAAAGTTGCATTGCATAAAAATGTTGTGTTATAAATATTTGAGAAAATTATTTTTATAAAATTTCAAAAAAGGACTGTTTTTATCCTGTCTCTTAATTATTTATTTGTGCAACTATATGCTTATAAAACAGGTCTTATTTTTTAGAAACACGATTATTTTTATTATTTTTGTTTACTTTTTCTTATTGTTTGAAATTTTTTTAAAAACTATATTGAAAAATAATATTAACGAATTGTTAAGTTATTACATTTAATACATTATTTTTTTAAAACAGTCTTAAATTTGCAAAAAA
>CAZCPV010000049.1:0-14848 GCA_964500765.1 uncultured Draconibacterium sp. | reverse complement strand
GAGCGAATGTATTCCGATTATTAACGGGAAACTCGGGCTTTCGACTTGGCAAAATATTTTTTTATGCGAATTTGACGGACCGAGAAATCAAAGGCAAATCGTTGTTACGATAAAATAGTTATTCGGTGCCTTTAAGCATCGGAACAAAAACAAATTTTCCGTGATTTTCCGTTTTATATTCACTTTCGGAAAGTTTAATAATTTTAAGCATATCCTGCGAATGCCGAGGCCCTGTCGGCACCGCCATTATACCTCCGATTTTTAATTGTGTAAGCAAACTCTCCGGTATTGCAGAAGCTCCCGCCGTAATCAAAATTTTATCAAAAGGGGCATAAGTGGGCAATCCTTTATACCCGTCGCCGTAGTAGCAATAAGGGAAATAACCGAATTTTTTTAATAACAGTTGAGACGATTGAAATAAAACTCTTTGTCTTTCTATTGTATATAATTTTACTCCGAGTTCAAGCAAAACCGCTGCCTGATAACCGGAACCTGTCCCTACTTCCAAAACTTTATCCCCTTTTTTTACTTCCAACAGCGATGTTTGAAAAGCTACGGTATAAGGTTGAGAAATAGTTTGGTCGGCAGCAATGGGAAAAGCATTGTCTTGATATGCACGTTCTTCAAAACCCTTTGCCATAAACAAATGGCGAGGAATTTTCATCATGGCAGACAAAACATCCTCATTATCAATTCCTTTCTCTCTTAAAGAATCAATTAATATTTTTCGTAATCCTTTATGCCTGTACGAATCTTTCATAAATTCAAATCATTAAATTTCAGCGAAAGTATAAACATTCATTCTTTTTTAAAATTATATACAAAAAAATTCGTTTTTTAACAATCATTCATTTTATTTTACGTTTTATTAAATCAGTCAATCCCGAACAGCTTACATCTTGTTTTAATGAACAAAAAACGACAAACTCTGAAATATATTTTTTTCGATTATGTAAGTGCATCCGCAGCGTGGCTGTTGTTTTATTTATTCAGGAAATACTATATAGAATCTGTCCATTACGGCTACAAAGTAAATGTTGAATTTAATGCAAATTTTTTTGCCGGATTATTAATTCTTCCGATTTTTTGGATTTTTCTGTATCAACTTTCCGGCTATTACAGGCATGTTTATCGAAAATCTCGACTTTTGGAGCTCGGTCAAACGTTTATTACCGTTCTTATCGGCGTAATCATCATATTTTTTATTTTAATTTTAGATGATGTAATATTTTCATACAAAAACTATTATGAATCGCTTGCCGCTTTATTCGGTTTACAATTTTTCCTGACTTATATTCCGAGATTAATTATTACGACAATTACGCAAAATAAAATAAAATCCGGCAAAATCGGATTTAACACACTGCTGATAGGAAGTAACGGAAAAGCCCTGAATTTATACCAAAAACTTACCTCCGGAATTGAAAAATACGGCTATAAATTCGTCGGATTTATAAATATTTACAACAAAAAAGACCCCACATTAAGCAAACATTTAAAACATCTCGGAACATACGACAATTTAATTGATACCGTAAAAAAACACAAAATCGAAGAAGTTATTATTGCCATTGAATCCTCCGAACATCAGGAAATTGAAAAAATTCTGTACAAACTTCAAAGAGTAAACGTAATTACAAAAGTAATACCCGGACTTTTCGATGTTTTAACCGGAAAAGTAAGAATGTCCGGTTTCTTAAACGTACCGCTGATTATTATTTCACACACATTAATGCCGGCATGGCAAGAAAGTCTAAAACGAATAAGCGATATATTTCTTTCTTTAATTGCACTGATTGTTTTATCCCCTGTTTTTTTAGTTTCGGCAATTATCATTAAACTGACATCAAAAGGACCCGTATTTTTCAAGCAAGAACGTATAGGAAAGCACGAAAAACCGTTTACGATCATTAAATTTCGCTCAATGTATGTTAATGCGGAAAAGAACGGACCGCAACTTTCTTCCGAAAATGACAGCAGAATTACCAAATTCGGAAAATTTATGCGAAAAACACGTTTAGACGAAATACCGCAGTTTTATAATGTCCTTACCGGAGAAATGTCGCTGGTGGGTCCGCGTCCCGAACGAAGATATTATATTGACAAAATTGTTGAAAAAGCACCGCATTTTTTAAACCTGCTGAAAGTAAAACCCGGCATTACATCTTGGGGGCAGGTAAAATTCGGCTATGCCGAAAATATAGAACAAATGATTCAACGACTCAATTACGATATTTTTTATATTGAAAACATGTCCTTATATTTGGACTTTAAAATAATGATTCACACCATATTAGTCATCATAAAACGAGACGGAAAATAAAACGGAAAAACATAAAATCATGAATTATCAAAACTACAAAAAATATAATATCCTGCTTGCATGGGCAGTATTTCTGATTGCTTTTATCACTTATTATCTTACGGTTGAGCCCACGGTAAGTCTTTGGGATTGCGGCGAGTTTATCGCATCTTCATACAAATTGGAAGTGGGACATCCGCCCGGAGCACCGTTTTTTATGCTGCTTGCCCGCTTTTTTGCTTTATTTTCCTCATCTCCGCAGCACGTGGCTTTTATGATTAATTTGGTTTCCGTAACGGCAAGTGCTTTTACAATTTTATTTTTGTTTTGGACAATTACCTACTTTGCAAAAAAGATTTTAATTAAAGAAAACAATTTCAGCACCTCAAATGTTATTGCCGTATTGTTAAGCGGATTTGTCGGCTCTTTAATTTATACCTTCTCGGATACTTTTTGGTTTTCCGCCGTCGAAGCAGAAGTTTATGCAAGTTCATCATTATTCACGGCAGTTGTTTTTTGGGCAATTTTAAAATGGGAAACCGTTTCCGATGAGAAATATTCCGACCGTTGGCTGATTTTTATTGCCTTAATGACGGGCATATCAATAGGTGTTCATCTCCTTAATCTGTTGGCAATTCCGGCAATCGTTTTCGTTTATTATTTCAAAAAATACAATACAACGAAAAAAGGTATTCTTTATGCGTCTTTAATTTCCGTTTTAATTCTGGCTTTTGTGATGTACGGCATTATTCAGGGCTATTTTGCAGCAGCTTCCGAATTTGAATTGTTTTTTGTAAATACGCTCGGAATGCCCTACAACAGCGGATTGTTTGCTTACATTCTTATTACTTTCGGCTTATTGATTTTCGGAATTTATTATTCCTATAAAAAGAAAAAAGTGGTTTGGAACACGGCTCTTACGATGATTACCGTAATTTTAATCGGCTATTCTTCTTTTGCAGTTATCGTAATACGTTCTTATGCAAACCCGCCGATGGACGAAAATAACCCCGAAAATGTTTTTGCCCTGCTTTCTTATCTTAACAGAGAACAATACGGCTCTCGTCCGTTGCTTTACGGAAACTATTATAATGCCGAATTTCAAAGAGACGAAAACGGAGAAATTAAAGTAAAAAAATTATATACCTACATTCCCGTTGACGGAAAATATTTAAAAATTGAAAAAACAAATCCGGAATATCTTTATAAATCTTCCGGGAAAACCCTGTTTCCGCGTATGTACAGCCGAGATAAAAATCACATTTCGGCATATCAATCGTGGGCGGGCATAAAACCGGGCGAGAACCCGACTTTTGCCGATAATCTGAAATTTTTCTTTAAATATCAACTCGGGCACATGTATTTCCGCTATTTTATGTGGAATTTTGCAGGACGACAAAACAACTTGCAATCCTACGGAGGCATAACAAAAGGAAATTGGATAAGCGGTATTCCGTTTATTGATTCGGCAATGATCGGAAATCAAAAAAATCTTCCCGATAAAATCAAAAACGAAAAAAGCCGTAACGTATATTATTTGTTACCGTTTATTCTCGGAATTATCGGAATGCTGTTTTCTTTTTCAAAAGACAAAAAAAATGCCTCAATCATTGCCCTGCTTTTTTTCTTTACGGGAATAGCCGTTGTTTTATATTTGAATCAAACACCTTACCAACCGCGTGAAAGAGACTATGCTTATGCCGGCTCTTTTTATGCTTTTGCCCTTTGGGCGGGCTTGGGTGTTGCGGCAATTTTTTCCTATTTATCCGAAAAATTAAAACCGAAAATTGCAATTATTATCGTCGGATTTTTAACTATCCCCGTTCCCCTTATTATGGCTGAACAAAATTGGGATGATCACGACCGCTCAAATCGTTTTACGGCACGCGATTTTGCAGAAGATTATCTGAATTCTTGTGCAAAAAATGCAATTTTATTCACTTACGGCGATAACGATACATTCCCTCTGTGGTATTTGCAAGAAGTTGAAGGCGTAAGAACTGATATAAAAGTAGTGAACTTGAGCTTGCTCGGAACCGATTGGTATATCGACCAAATAAGAAAAAGAACATACGAAGCAGCTCCGGTTCCGTTTAAAATGTCGCACGACAAATACCGCGAAGGCACAAGAGATGCTGTATATGTTACCGACAATCCCGATGTTTTTATTAATGAAAAATATTCTGCAAATAAATTAAAATACAATACAACTTTTAACAAAATTAAATCGAATTTAACAGGCATTCTTTCCGGTTCCGACTATTCAAAACAAAATAAGAATGAATACGAAAAACTTAAAAATGCTTTGGATACCTTATCGTTAAGAGAGCTTGCCGGAATTGCCGGAAGCTTGAACGATGAACGTTTTGTTTCAAAATATAAATTAAATAAAGAAAAAGTCGAAGAATTTTATTCCGGAATTAAATCATTAATCGACAGTGTATCAAAAGACTATCTTCCGTTGAAGAATGCGATGGATTTTGTTGCTTCCGATAAAAAAAATACGCAACTGCAATCATCACAAGGCGACAGAATAAATTACATTCCGTCAAAAAAACTTTCTTTGGAAGTACCCTGGCCCGATGCGGCAAAAACAGGGACATTTACGATGAAAGAATTAAGCTTATTTGAAAAATACCTGAAATGGAAATTAAATAAATCGTACGTTTTCAAAAATGATATGGCGGTTTTGGAAATTCTTGCACGAAATAATTGGAAACGACCGATTTATTTTGCAACCAGTGTTCCTTCTTCAAATTATAACGGACTCGGTGATTACCTCAGACTCGAAGGTTTTGCCTTGCGACTTGTTCCTTACAAAACAAAAGAAACCGGAACATACATTAATACCGACATTCTCTACGATATGCTTATGAATAAAGGGAAATGGGGAAATATTGATAAGAAAAACGTAAATGTTGACAATTTTGTTTTGCGTACCGTAAACGTAATGAATATTCGCCGAAATTTTGCATCGCTCGCCGAACAACTTTTCTCGGAAAACAAAAAAGATAAAGCAATTGAAGTTTTGGACAGATGCGTTGAAATTATGCCCGAATACAATTTTACGTACGGATATGATATGTTCCCTATTGCCGAACTTTATTATAAAGCCGGCGAAATTGAAAAAGCAAACAAAATCGGTGAAGTGATTTATAAAAATTCAAATCAATTTTTAAAATATTATCAGGGATTTTCCGACCGATTTAAAGACCAAATAATACAAGATAAATCCGAGACTTTGGCTGTTGCAAATCAGTTTTCGCAATTGGCTGAAAAATACGGGCAAGCAAAACTTGCAAAAAAATTATCCGATTTGATTAATCTGTATCTGCAACTGTAATACAAAAAAATTGCAAGGTACATTTAAAGTACCTTGCAATTAATACATTATGAATTTTACAACAATTTATATCTATTCAACTTCTCTGTCGCTGAAATGTTTCATAAATTGAACACGTTCAAATTCCGCAGGATTTTTTATATTTTTTTGACTTAATTTTCCCTGAAATTGTGCAATACTTAAATAATTATTTTTACTCATCCAATTTTCAAGTTCCGAAAGCATTTTATTGATTTGCGATGCACCGTTAATATAAATTGTTGAAGCAATTTGAACGGCATCGGCACCGGCAAGTAAAAGTTTTATCATCGAATCGGCATCATGAATTCCGGTTGAAGCAGCCAATGAACATTTTACATGATCGGATGTCATGGCAACCCATCGTAAAGGCAAAGTATAATCGCCCGGTTTACTGAAAACATCAGATGAAATAACTTCCATTTTTTTCAAATCAATATCAGGACTGTACGAACGATTAAAAAGAACTAAACCCGAAATTCCGGTTTCCGATAAACGTTGAATCATATTTCCTAAATTTGAAAAATAATGACTCATTTTCACGGCAACGGGAATTTTAACCGTACTCAATACCTTTTTTATAATATTAAAATAGGTTTCTTCTATTTCCTGCCCTGTTTTTTCAGCATCCGAAGGCATCAAAAAAATATTTAATTCCAAAGCATCTGCTCCGGCTTCTTCAATTTTTTTTGCGAAATCAGTCCATTCATGTGCCGAAACACAATTTACACTGGCAATTACCGGAACAGAAACAGTTTCTTTTACCCCTTTAATTAAATCAACATATTTATTAATACTGTCATCTTTTAATTCATAGTCAAAATAATCAAGAAATTCAATATTACTTTGAAATTCATCATCCGAATTCATGTGTTCGTTAAATTCGTTTAAAATTTCTTCTTCAAAAATTGATTTCAAAACAACGGCACCGACACCGTTTTCTTCTAATTCCTTAACATAATGAACCGTAGATGTATGCCCTGAACTTGCGGCAATTATCGGGTTCTTTAATGTTAATCCGAGATATCTTGTTGTTAAATCAGTCATAATTACTTATTTTTTAATTTTTTCTTTAATATATTTATCCATGCCTTCGGCTGCTTTTCTGCCGTCGCCCATTGCTAAAATAACTGTTGCACCGCCTCTTACAATATCTCCGCCTGCAAAAATATCTTCAATTGAAGATTGTAAGCGGTCATTTACTACGATGGTTCCCCATTTTGTCGTCTCTAATCCGGCAACAGTAGCGGGAATTAAAGGATTCGGAGAAACACCTACGGCTACAACAACTTCATCAACTTCAATTTCATATTCCGAACCTTCGATAGGAATCGGTCGTCTTCTGCCGGAAGCATCGGGTTCTCCGAGTTCCATTTTTTGCAAAACGATTTTTTTAACACGTCCTTTATCGTCGGCTATATATTTAACCGGATTATTCAAGTTCAGAAACTCTATTTCCTCATCTATTGCATGATGAACTTCTTCCAAACGTGCCGGCATTTCTTCTCTCGAACGTCTGTAAATAATCATCGCACGTTCGGCACCCAATCGTTTTGCCGTTCTTACGGAATCCATAGCTGTATTTCCGCCTCCGATAACTGCAACATTCTTCCCGATAATAACCGGTGTGTCATGGTCATCTTTTGCAGCTCCCATTAAATTTACGCGTGTTAAATATTCGTTTGAAGAAAAAATACCGGTTGAATTTTCCCCCGGGATACCCATAAAACGAGGTAAACCGGCACCGCTTGCTACAAAAAATGCTTTAAAACCTTTGGCTCTTAAATCATCAATGGTTGCTGTTTTCCCTACTACAAAATTTTTAACAAATTTTACACCCATTTTTGCCAGATTATCAATTTCAAAATCAACAATGCTGTTCGGTAAACGGAAATCGGGAATTCCGTATTTTAATACGCCGCCTATTTCATGTAATGCTTCGAAAACCGTAACATCATAGCCCATTTTAACCATATCGGCAGACCAAGCCAAAGAAGCAGGACCCGACCCGATTGATGCAACTTTAATTCCGTTCGGTTCGGCAACTTCGGGAATGGCAGTTTTACCGCTGTTACGTTCATAATCGGCAGCAAATCTTTCCAAATAACCGATAGCAACCGGAGGTTGATTTAATTTAATTGTATAGAAACATTGAGCTTCGCATTGTTTTTCTTGCGGACAAACTCTTCCGCAAACAGCCGGTAAGGTGTTGGTATCTTTTAAAACTGTTGCGGCACCCAAGAAGTCACCGATTTCAATTTTTTTAATAAATTTCGGGATATAAATATTTACCGGACAACCTTTTACGCATGTAGGATCCGGACAATCAATACAACGTTGTGCTTCACTTTTTGCAATATCTTCGGCTAAACCCAAATTTACTTCCAAACCGTTTTTATTTCTGACAGTCGGTTCTTGCTCAGGCATTTTAGTACGTTCCTTAGAAGTTCTTTCTTTAACTTTTATGGATTTTCTTATTTCTGCTCGCCATTCCTGAGCTCTTTCTTTTTTATAATAATCTGTAATATTTTCCATTATTTAATTTTTTCCTACAAAAAATTCTTGATTAAATTAATTATTTAAATAGGCCTCAAATGCACGAACTTCTTCATCTTTATAGGCACCGAGTCGCATTAACATTTCATCAAAATCAACTTGATGTGCATCAAATTCCGGACCGTCAACACAAACAAATTTTGTTTTCCCGCCTACGGTTATTCTGCATGCACCGCACATACCCGTTCCGTCAACCATAATTGTGTTTAAGCTGGCTTCTGTCGGGATATTAAATTTTTTAGTTGTTAAAGCAGCAAATTTCATCATAATTGCAGGGCCTATAACGATTGCTTTATCAACTTTTTCTCTGTTAATAACATCTTCCATACCCTTGGTAACCAACCCTTTGGTTCCGTATGAGCCGTCATCAGTCATTATAATAATTTCATCCGAAAATTTTCGAACTTGGTCTTCGAGAATAATTAATTCTTTATTTCTTGCAGCCAACACGGTTATAACTTTATTCCCGGCTTTTTTCATTGCTTCGATAATAGGCAACATAGGTGCCGTACCTACACCCCCGCAGGCAGCTAATACCGTCCCGAATTTTTCAATATGGGTTGCTTTCCCTAAAGGACCTACCAAATCGGTGATTTCGTCGCCCACATTTAAAGAAGTTAACTTATAGGAGGTTACTCCCACTCTTTGAATAACTAAATCAATGGTTCCTTTCTCGGGATCGGATCCTGCAATTGTTAACGGAATTCGTTCTCCTTTGTCTCCTAATTTTATAATAACAAAGTGACCGGCTTTTCGGCTGACAGCTACATCGGGTGCTTCAACAACCAATTTAAAGACATTTTCCGAGAATTGCTCTTTTTCAACAATCTTATTCATTATAGTATCTTTTATATATTAAAATTAATCTTATTCCGTAAATTATAAAAATTTACTCGCGCAAAAATATGATATTTGTCATACTTACTATTCGTAAATTATAATTATTTACATGATTATGCTTAGAAACATTATATTAAGTGATTTATAATAAAATTAACATTAATTTTGATACATATTAATAAATAATGTTTTTTCTTTGTAAAAAAATAGAGTAAGAATGTCGTATATAAAAATTGAAAAAGATAAACTTGTAAACCTTGAATACACTTTAAGCAGAGAGCTGATACGCTCCAACAGAGGCGGTTCTTATGCAAGTACAACCTTAAACGGTTGCAATACCCGTAAATATCACGGATTGTTGATTGTTCCTTGCATTAATGAAAATAACGGTAAAATTCTCCTTTTATCTTCTGTTGACGAAACAATTATCCAAAATAATACTGAATTTCGTTTAGCCGTTCATCAATATCAAGATGCTGTTTTTTATCCGCACGGTCACAGATACATTTCCGAATTTGAAACAGAACCCATTCCGGCAAAAACATATCGCGTAGGCGGGGTTATTTTAAAAAAAGAATTATTGCTTTCGGAAAAAGAAAAACAAATCCTTATCCGTTACACGGTACTTGATGCACATTCAAAAACAATACTGCGTTTACAACCTTTGACGGCTTTCAGAAACATTCACGAATTAAGCAAAGAAAATTTATCCGTTAATTATAAAAAAGAAGAAGTCCAAAACGGAATAAAAATTAAAATGTATGACACTTTTCCTGAACTTTATATGCAATGTTCAAGAAAATTCAAATTTATTACGGCTCCGGATTGGAACAAAAATATTGTTTACAGGGAAGAAAAAAGAAGGGGCTATGACTTTTCGGAAGACCTTTTTACCTACGGCTATTTTGAAGCAAGCGTAAAAAAAGGCGATAAAATTGTGTTTTCGGCGAGTTTAAAAGAAACCAATACAAACAAATTAAACACTTTATTTAACTCCGAACTAAAAAAAAGAACTCCGCGAGACAACTTTGAACATAATTTAAAAAATTCTGCCGAACAATTCTTTTATTACAAAAAACGTGAACTGAAAATTATTGCCGGTTTTCATTGGTATCATACACAACTTCGAGAATCTTTATTATCCTTAACCGGACTTACCCTACCCGATAATATTCCGCTGTTTAAAAAAGCTTTTGATACGATTTTAAAACAGTTTTTTGAAGAAAAAGAAGAAAATATTGCTCCGGATATACCTTTATTAATTTTCGGAGCACTTCAAGAATATACGGTATTTGCAGATAATTGCGAAGAAATTTGGAAAAAATACAGAACCAAACTATTTAAAATTTTCAGAAATATTAAAGAGGGTAAATACAACGCTTTTTTGCACGACAACGGTTTACTCTATATCCCGGAAGACAAACCGAATTATACTTGGATGAACGAATATGCTTACGGTGAACCGGTTACTCCGAGAACCGGCTTTACGATCGAACTTAATTCCCTTTGGTACAACACCTTAATGTACTTGTCAGGAATGGCGGAAATAAACAACAGCAAGCAATTAAAAAAAGAAATTGACAATTTACCGGAAAAAACAAAACATTTCTTTAATGAAATTTTTATTTCGGAAGAAAAAAAATACCTGTATGATTTCGTAAATTCCGAAGAACAAAACGACATGATAAGACCCAATCAACTCTTTGCCGTTTCATTATCTTATTCACCAATCTCAGACAGCAGAAAAAAGAAAATTTTAAAGACCGTAAAAAAACATTTATTGACAAAAAAGGGCTTAAGAACACTGAGCCCGCAAGATGCAAATTATACGGGAAAATATAAAGGCAACCACGACGAACGAAACAAAATTCGACACCGGGGAACCGTTCATCCTTGGCTGATTGCCGAATATTGCAGCGGCTTATTCAGTTTATATAAAGAGCAAAGTCTTGACGAAATTGAAAAAATATATTCAGATTTTGAAGAAGAAATGGACAGGCACGGTATCGGAACCGTTTCCGAATTATTCGACGGAGATCCGCCGCACAATCCGAACGGAGCAATTTCTTATGCACCGAGTGTTGCCGCTTTACTGAAAATTAAAATGTTACTTGACCTAAATAAAAGCACTGAAAGATGAAAGTATTAATGTTCGGTTGGGAATTTCCTCCGCATATATCGGGAGGTCTCGGGACGGCTTGTTACGGGCTGACAAAAAGTTTATCAAAATTTGAAGATATTGAAATTCTTTTTGTAGTTCCGAAACTCTACGGCGATGAAGACAATACGGTTGCCGATTTGATAAATGCCGGAAATATTACCGTTAAACAGCACAAAATTAACCTGAAAGAATATTTCAGCGAAAAATCGAACATAAAAAAAACCGTTCACGATACGGAGATTAGCAGACAAACAAAATTAAATCCGCTTTTAAAAAATATAGAATTTATTGAAGTAAAATCAAAACTGCAGCCCTATCTTTCACAGGAAGAGTTTCATAAATTTCTGAAAGAAAAAAACCTTTTCGGGACAACCGTTAAAATTGACGAAACAGGTAAATTGTATTACGAAAAAAACGGCATTATCAAAGAAATTGAATTCGGAGAGAAAAAGGAAATTTTTTCGGAAGAAGAAGGAAAATTTAATTTTTCCGGAAAATACGGACCGAACTTGTTGGAAGAAGTATATTATTATGCACAAGTGGCAAAAATTATAGCACAAGAAAACGATTTTGACATTATTCATGCACACGATTGGCTCACCAATGCCGCCGGAATTGCCGCAAAAGAGGTCAGCGGAAAACCTTTGGTTATACATGTACATGCCACCGAATTCGACCGCGGCGGTTTCGACAGAACCGATGACAGAGTTTACGCTCTCGAAAAAGCAGGCATGGAAGCTGCCGATAAGATAATAACTGTCAGCAACTTAACAAAAAACACCGTCATTCACCGATACGGTATAAATCCGGAGAAAGTACAAACCGTTTATAATGCCGTTGAACCGCAAGAAGCCGAAAAAACAGTTTATAAAAAAAACATAAAAGAAAAAATTGTTACATTTTTAGGAAGAATAACCTACCAAAAAGGACCTGCCTATTTTATAAATGCTGCCTATAAAGTACTGCAAAAAACTGATAATGTACGCTTTGTAATGGCGGGAAGCGGCGATATGTACGAACAAATGATACGTTATGCGGCAAAACTCGGCATTACCGACAAATTTTATTTTACCGGGTTCCTGAAAGGCGACGAAGTTACCAAAATGTTTTCAATCAGCGATGTATATGTTATGCCTTCAGTTTCCGAGCCGTTCGGAATATCGCCTTTGGAAGCCGTGCGTTCAAACGTTCCGGTAATTATATCAAAACAATCCGGCGTTGCCGAAGTGTTAAAAAATGCCGTAAAAATTGACTATTGGGACGAAGATGCAATGGCTGATGCCATATACGGAATTATTAATTACAACGGTTTATCAAAAATGTTTATCAAACAATCAAAAAAAGAGGTTGATGAAATGAAATGGGATAAACCGGCAGAAGAAGTCAAAGAAATTTACAAAGAAATATTAAGACACTAAATATCAAAACATTATGCAACACATTTGCTTATATTTTCAAGTTCATCAACCGTTCAGATTAAAAAGATACCGTTTTTTCAATATCGGCGAAGACCATCGCTATTTCGACGATTTTGAAAACAAACTGCACATGCAAAGAATTGCTTATGACAGCTATCTTTCCGCAAACAAAATTCTTCTTGAACTTATAAAAAAACATAAAAACAAATTTAAAGTAAGTTTTTCCGTTTCGGGAACTGCCCTTGAGCAAATGGAACTGTATGCTCCGGAAGTTTTGAACAGTTTTAAGGAATTGGCAGATACCGGAAATGTCGAATTTTTGGCGGAAACCTATGCCCACTCCTTAATTTCAATGTATAATAAAGATGATTTTAAGGCACAAGTAAAGAAACATCTCGCAGTTATAAAAAAACATTTTAACCAAAGCCCGAAAGTTTTCAGAAATACAGAATTAATATATGACAATTTAATAGGAGAAGCCGCAGCCGAAATGGGCTTTAAAGCCATGATTACCGAAGGGGCAAAACACATACTCGGCTGGAAAAGTCCGAATGTATTATATTATAACGTGTTGAAACCCGAATTAAAACTAATTCTGAAAAACTATAAGTTGAGCGACGACATTGCATTTCGTTTCTCGAACAAATCGTGGGACGAATATCCGCTGACAGCCGAAAAATATGCCTCTTGGGTTGCCGATTTAGACGATAAACAAGAAGTGCTGAATTTATTTATGGATTACGAAACTTTCGGGGAACATCAAAAGAAAGAAACCGGTATTTTTGAATTTTTAAAAGCATTGCCGGATGAAATATTGAAACAAACAGATTTCAAATTTGCAACGCCTTCGGAGATTGCCCGAAAACACGAGCCGGTTGCATCCATGAATGTGCCTTATGCCATTTCCTGGGCTGACGAAGAACGAGATTTAACCGCTTGGCTCGGAAACGAGATGCAAAAAGAAGCATTTAACAAATTATATGCTTTATCCGATAAAATAAAATTCATAAAACGCCCCGAAATTCATACTATTTGGAAACGCTTACAATCGAGCGACCATTTTTATTATATGAGCACAAAAATTTTATCTGACGGTTTGGTACACGACTATTTTAATCCCTACCAATCGCCTTACGATGCATTTATCAATTATATGAACGTATTAAGCGATTTTTCCGATTTGGTAAACGATGCTTACGAAAAAATAATTCCGACCGACCCGGAAGAAATTTTGAAAAAAATAAAAGATTACGAAGGAAAACTTAAAATGCTTTTTAATGAACTTACAAAACCCAAAATGATTGAAAGAGCAAAACCTGTTTTTGCAGCTATCGAAAAAACAAAAGATGAAATGAAAGTATTGGTTTCCGGTGAAAAGAAAAAACCGGTTAAAAAAATCGTAAGAAAAACTGCGGTAAAAAAACCTGCTGCCGGAAAAACAAGTTCCGCAACAACTAAAAAAAAGACAACTACACGAAAAAAAACAACAAGTACCGGAAAAACAAATACAAAAAAGAAGTAGATTAATTCTGTTTTAAAAAAGAATTAAGACGTTTCTCTGCAATTAAAATAAATTGACAGGAAGTTTCAGGAAATACCAATTTTCTTATAATATATTACCCCTCAGCAATCATAAAAAACAGAAACCGAATGAAGATTATCAAGAACTATGAAAATAAATAATTATACACACCCTATTCTTTTTTACAGTTTATCTACTATTATTCCTTGGATATTCTGGATTATTGCCGGATATATCAGCCATCAAGAAAACTCTAATATGATATTAGCTTCAATTTTAGGTTTTATCGGTTTAATTACACCTATGATTATTGCTTTTTGGCTAATTCACAAAGATTCTAATTTGAAAAAAGATTTGACGGAAAGATTTTTAAATTTTAGAAAAATTAAACCTATCTATTTATTACTTACATTTTTTTTAATGTTGGGGAGTATTTTACTTGCACAAGCAATTTCATTATTATTTGGTTATAGTGTGCAACAATTTTTAATAACAGGGCATTACACATTTACATCAGGGGTTTTTCCTGTATGGTTTCTGCTCATTATGGCGCCGATTTTTGAAGAATTAGGATGGCATACCTATGGCACTGATGTCTTAAGAAACAGATTTAATTTATTTAAAACATCTATAATTTTTGCTCTTTTTTGGGGAATTTGGCATATTCCACTTTCAACTATAAACCATT
>CAZCPV010000048.1:0-14853 GCA_964500765.1 uncultured Draconibacterium sp. | reverse complement strand
ATTGATTTTAAAACTGACGGGACTGCACCGACTTCAAATGCCGTAACATCAGCTGCCTCGGGAACACCTGAATTGTTGATTTCCGAAATTTCAGGAAAAGGATATGGCGGCGATTATAATGATGAATACATAGAAATAAGTAATGTCGGAACAGCTTCGACAGATTTAACTAATTATACAGTAGAATATTATGAAGGATCAACTCTTGAAGCAACTTTTGATATTACCGGAACGCTTGCTGCAAACGATGCTTATGTTATAGCGATAAGAACCAGCTACAATTCTATAACGCCGGATTTTGTTCCTTCAACATCGTATAGTATAAATAATAACTTTTATGTTCTGTTAAAAGATAACGGGACAGTTAAAGATCAGGCAGGCTCAACGTCCGATTTATTTAATGATGCTTATAATTACGAATTTACGGATTGTTCAAATGATAACTTTCCCGTATCAAATTGGGATAATTTAGGTACAGGTAACGGAACCCCGGGAATCGTAAATTGTAACACAACACCTGTTTTAAATGTCAGCACTTCATCATTATCCGGTTTTTCGTATATCGTAGGAAACGGTCCTTCCGGAGAACAATCTTTTGTTTTATCGGGAACAAATCTTGACGGAACAGATGTAACATTAACACCTCCGGCTGATTATGAAATTTCAAAAACTTCAGGTTCCGGATTTGTTCAAAATCCCTCATATTTAACCTTTTCTGCTTATGACGGTTCAAATCAGACTATTTATGTAAGACTAAAAGCCGGTTTATCTGTAGCACAATATAACAATGAAAATATAAATATTTCCGGAGGAGGTGACAGCGACGGCGAAACAGTAACTTTAAACGGTGATGTTACCACAAGTTCTGCTTCAGATATAATCCTTGAAACCACATTCACTGAGCCCTCAAATATTCCGTATATAAATTATCAGTCTGCTAATATTATTAATGACGGAAACGACATTGAAGTTGCACAATTTACAATCAGAGACGGCGGAGGTGCCGGTGATGCAGATAACCTTTCAACAATACTGACCGATATAACGTTCTCTGTTACTAACTCGGCAGATATTCAAAGAATTGCACTTTATGACGGAACAACAGAGTTAGCTGAAGTTGCTTCTGCTGCAAGTGTTACTTTTACAGGTTTATCTCTAACCGCTCTTGACGATGCTTCAAAAACTTTTTCAATACGAGTAAGTTTTAATGCAACAGTAACCGATAATAATCAATTTCAATTTACGGTAACCTCTGCAACTACAGATAATACCGCATCCGGATTTGCGGCGGCTGATGCCGGAGGAGCACAAAGTACCGTAACAGGAGACGAAAATCGAATTGAAGTTGTTGCAACGGCATTAAGTTTTGTTCAACAACCTTCCAATACGGGATTGAATGTTGCTATGACTCCTAATCCTGCAGTTGAAGCAATTGATGCAAATTCAAACAGAGATTTAGATTATGCTGCGGCAATATCTGTAAGCTCAGCAGGAACGATGACAGGAGACCCCGTTGCAGGAACTTGGGCATCCGGAGTTGCAACTTTTGTAAATTTGGTTCATACGGTTTTAGGAACCGGTTTAACTCTTACGGCAAATGACGGTTCTCTCAGTGTTGTCAGTAATACCTTTGATATTACTGATGCTTGTGCTTCTGATTTAATTATTTCCGAGTATTGCGAAGGTTCCGGGAATAATAAATATATTGAGATTTATAATGGAACGGGAGCTGTTGTCAATCTTGATAATTATCGAATAGGTCTTATAACAAACGGAGGAACATGGACTGAAACCGCTATTAACTTTACGGCGGGAGCAACATTGGCTGACGGAGCCACTTGGGTTATTGCAAACAGCGGTGCCGGATCAACAGTTCTTGCCGCTGCCGACCAAACAAGCGGAAGTCTCGGATATAACGGAGATGATGCAGTTGCTTTGCAAACAAGCACGGGAACGAATATTGATATTGTCGGAACGGATGGTGCCGACCCTGGGACAGCTTGGGATGTAGCGGGTGTTACAAATGCGACTGCCGACCATACGCTTATCAGAAAAAGCACAATTTTCGGAGGTGAAACTAATTGGGCAACATCTGCAGGAACTAATACATCAGATTCTCAATGGGAGGTATACGCACAGGATTATTTTGATAATATCGGAACCCATACAATGTCTTGTTCTTGTTCCGAACCTACAACTCATGCATCAGCATTAACTTTCTCAGCCGTTACGGCAACTTCTGTAACATTAACATGGACTTCCGGAGACGGAACTAACAGAATTGTTCTTGCAAAAGAAGCTTCTGTTGTTGACGGCGTACCTGTTGATTTAACGACTTATACGGCTAATGCTTCATTCGGAACAGGAACTCAAATAGGGACAGGAAATTATGTTGTCTATAACGGCAGCGGAAATTCTGTTACCGTTACAAATTTAACTCCCGGAACAACGTATTATTTCAAAATTTTTGAATACGGCTGTGCTCCCGGCAGTGAAGATTACTTAACTTCGGGTACACCCGCAGAGGGTTTTGAAACAACCTTACCGAATGATGTAACAAATCTTCAAGTTGATTGTACGACATCAACAACCGCAAACCTTTCTTGGACATTACCGACAGGCAGTTATGACGGTATTATGATTGCTGTATTACCGAATACAACCCCTGATAATCCTACATGTGACGGTATTACATTAACGGTACCCAATACAGACATAACTCTTGCAAGTGTTTATTGCAGTAATGCAAGCGGTGCGGTATATGTTTATAATAATGTAGGAACAAATGTAAGTATCAGCGGATTGACTGCCGGAACTTCTTATCACTTTAAGGCATTTACCTATAAAAATTCATCGTGGTCAACAGGAAGTGAAATAATACAGACTGCAGAAGTCAGCAATGTTGCCGATTTAACTTCAACTTGCGGTAACGGAGAGAGTATGATTGCTTGGACAAATCCGGCTGCTGCTTGTTTCGATGAGGTGATTATTGCTGTTAATACGGTTTCGATAACCGGAATTCCTTCAGGAACTTACACGGCAAATTCGCTTGATTATACCGACGGTTCAAATCCGACTTTATCCGACGGAAGTGTTATTGTTTATAACGGAACCGTATCACCTCAAACCGTAACGGGATTAACTAACGGAACAACCTATTTCTTTAAAGTATTTGTCAGAAGCGGAACCGATTGGTCTTCGGGAACAGAAGTAAGTTGTGCGGCTACTACGGCATCTTTCTTTGATTACGGAGACTTGGCCATTGTGGGTATTAATACTGATTATACTAATATTCCGAATGATGATTCTGATGAGATACAGTTTGTATGTTTTAAACCGATAACAACGGAAACTGCCATTGATTTTACCGATAATGGTTATGAAAGACTTTATGCCGGAAAATGGGCTGATTCTGAAGGGACCATTCGTCTGACAAGAACAGGTACGGATGTGCCTGCCGGTACGGTTATTACGGTAAGAGGACGAAATGCAGCAGCGAACTGGCATGTTTTTATCGGGAGCGGTACACCTAACGGAACACTTACAAATGATGATGCAAATTGGACAATTACGGACGGAGGAACAGGAAACAATGTATTTGATTTGAATGTGAACGATCAAATATGGATGATGCAAGGCGGAGATTGGATTAACCCTGCAGGAGCTCATAATGCGACATATACGGGAAAAATTTTGTATGGTTGGACTGCAATCGGATGGGAACCTGCTCCGGGTTATGACGATACAAAAGGATCAACAATTTTCCCGAGCAGTGCTTGTTCCGTTACAAATTTAACAGGTGTTAACAATGAAGATAAAGTAAGATATGATAGTTTAACGACAGCAACAACACAAAGAGATTGGATAAGTCGTTTTAATGATGAGCAAAAATGGACGGGCTATTTAGACAGTACAAGTTATCAAAATGGCGGAACCTTGCCGAATGTAATTACCATTACGGGAACCGGTGTAAGCCCGGTTGCAAAATGGACAGGAGAAACAAGCAGCGATTGGAATGACTGTACAAACTGGCTGAACCTTAAAGTTCCTGCTGCAGGTACCGATGTTGAATTTGTATCGGATGATTGTCTGAACGATATTGTAATTGCCGCAGGGGATACTGTAGCATGTAATGATTTGAATATCAGCGGAACAACTTTAACTCATTCAATAAAAATTGAAGGCAGTGCAACTTCTGTTTTGGAAATTCACGGAGACTTAACAATCGGAGGTCCTGTCGGTGTTCTTGATTGTGATGACGGAACTGCTGCTGATGACGGCATTTTAAAAATCTACGGTGATTGGTATGAAAATACCGACGGCGGTTTCCTTGAAGGAAATTCTTCCGTAGAATTTTTAGGTTCGGTATCTCAATCAATTAATACTTCAAGTACGGAAGCCGGATTTTATAATTTAAAAATTGAAAATTCTTCGGCAACAGGAGTTTTATTGGCTAATGTAGCTCAAGTTAACGGAACCCTCGATTTAACTTCCGGAATACTGAACTTAAACGGAAGCGATTTGATAATTTCCGGACCTTTTATAGGAACAAACGGTGTTTTTGCCGGTCATCAGTGGTCAAATATGACGATAAACGGCAGCGGAATAATTTCGTATAATTTTAATTTTGCGACACCCCAACAACTCGGAACTTTTAATATGAACAGAAACGGGCAAGCAGCAATTATCGGTACGGATTTAACAGTTGATGATTTGCAAATTGATGCAGGAACCGTTGAACTTTCTGCCGGAAAATATTATACGGTAAATAACTCAATTACAAATACTCCGGGTACTTCGGGTTTAATTTTAAAATCTGATGCAACAGGGACAGCTTCATTAATTCAACCTTCAACCGGAATACAAGCAACTTGCGAAAGGTATCTTACGGGCGGGCAATGGAACTATATTTTCAGTCCGTTGGATGCTGTTTCAACAAGTGTATTTAATGCAGGAAATCCGAATTTTTATTGGTATAATGAAACTCCGGCTGACTATTGGGATGCTGCGACAATATACGGTACAACAGGTTGGACTCCTGAATCTAATGCAAATTTATCCGTAAATAAAGGTTATATTCAATATCATACGGCAACGAATACTTACAATTTAACAGGAGGTAATCTATATGACCCTGCTTCGGGAAGTAAAGTATTTACATTAAATTATACCGATAACGGAACCGGCAGTGTCGGATTAAACGGTGTTACGGCAGATTGGAATGATTTTGAAGGGTGGAACTTAGTAGGAAATCCGTTTACTTCTGCCTTTGATTGGAACCAAGCAACACTTACAAATGTTGAAAATGTTGTTTATTACTATGACGGAACTGCTTCTAACTATAAATATTTCGGAGGCGGAACATCTTACAGCCAAGGCATAACGGTAAACGGCGGTTCTCAATTTGTTCCGGCAAATCAGGGATTCTTTGTTAAAGCAACCTTGAATAACGGAACACTCACAATACCTTTATCGGCAAGAATTCACAATGCCCAAGCTTTTTGGAAAAAAACTTTCGATACACCGGATAATTTATTGAGATTAGAAATAGAAAATTCGGGATTTGCCGATGAAACAGTAATCAGAACTTTACCCGATGCTACCGAAAATCATGATATAAAATACGATGCTTATAAATTGTTCTCTCTTGATAAAACAAGGGCTATGATTTATTCAAGAAACGAAGATAACAGTCATATTTATGCTTTAAATACTTTGCCGGAATTTACGGATGAAAAAATAATTCCGCTCGGATTATTTATTGGGGTAAACGATTATTACACAATTCGTTTAACGGAAAATACCTTCAATAAAACGCACGTTTATCTCGAAGATAAGGAACTGAATGAGAATGTTAATCTTAAAACTGTGGGAGCATATCATTTTTGGCAAAATGCAACCGATTTTTCCGACCGATTTAATATCAGATTTAAATTTAATACGGCACCGTTCCTTAATACACAAATTCCGGATCAGGTAATTTTGATAAACGAAGATTACATTTATTCCGTTCCCGACAATATTTTTGCCGATAAAGATTTAGGAGATATTTTAACATTCACGGTAAGTTTAGAAAACGGAGATCCTTTGCCCGATTGGCTTATGTTTGACAGTAAATCAATGCAATTTATCGGAGTTCCTGATATGTTACAAACGCTTAACATAAAAATTACCGCAACGGATATTTTCGGAGCTTCGGTTTCCGATACATATAAACTAACGGTAACTTCAACAAGTGTTGTGTCCGATATACAAGAAAACGGAATAAGAATTTTCCCGAATCCGACAAACGGCAAATTTATTGTTGAAATGAATACGCCCGAAAAAGGAACCGTATCCGTTATTGATATTTCCGGAAAAGTATTAGTGATTAAATCGATGAACTCTAATCGTTCTGAAATTGATTTAAGTACTTATCCGAAAGGTGTTTATATTGTTAACATAAATACGGAAACACAGTTAATACGAAAAAGAGTAATTTTAAAATAGAGAAAACAGTATCTCTTTTATGCTCGGTGCGAATAATTTTATAAGTTAAATATAAAAAGACCCTGCGGGTTTAAATCTGTAAAATATAAGACTTTGACTCACTGATATTGAGTTGATTAATACAAATCCGCAGGGTCTGCAAATACAAAAATTACTTTTTTTACACTGTATTTATTTTATTAAGAGTCTGAAAAAACTGATTTTCTGTTTGTTACTTATTCACGCTGAGATTTTCAACAAAATTGCTGACTTTACGGTCAGATTATTTATTATCTTTGCCGAAACGAATTTCAAATAATTTGTTTTGGTAAATTTTAATTCTAAAAAGAAAAGATGAAAAAAATAATTCTTATTTTACTGTTAAGTATAAATGTTTTCGGATTTGTTTCCGCACAAAAAATTTTATTTGACAACACAAAATCCGAAGAAGCAGGAAATGCCGATTGGGTAATAGACCACACCGAACCGATACCGTCTCCGGCACAATCGGGTATTACGAATACTACCTATGAAACCTTTTGGGACGGGGCAATTTCCGCATGGGGCGTAGAAATGGTAAAACGCGGTTTTACGGTTGAAACACTGCCCTCATATCATGATATTTCTTACGGAAACAGCTCAAATTCACAAGACTTGTCAAATTATGATGTTTTTGTAGTTTGTGAACCGAATAATCTATTTACAACTTCGGAAAAAATGGCTATAATGAATTTTGTACAGAACGGCGGCGGGCTTTTTATGATTTCCGACCACGATAATGCAGACAGAGACGGGGACGGCTATGATGCCTATGATGCATGGAACGATTTAATAACAAATAACTCTGTAAACAACAACAAAGCATTCGGGATGTTGTTCACAAATCCGGATTATATTAACGATTATCCTAACTACAACCGAATTGATGACCCAAACGACCCGCTGCTTCACGGAGATGCAGGAAATGTTTACGGGATGGAATTTCACGGTTCGGCATCTATGACAATTTATCCGGCAAATAATTCAACGGTTAAGGGTGTGATTTTCAGAACCGGATATTCAACAACAGGAACAACTGAAGTTATGGTTGCGTATTCGCGCTACGGGCAAGGAAAAGTTGTCGGCTTGGTTGACAGTTCGCCTGCCGACGACGGTACGGGTAATCCGGGAGACAATCTGTATTACGGTTGGGATGAAGCAGACGACGGAGTGTTAATTACAAATGCAACTTTATGGCTGGCAGACAAGAGTAATGCAATAACGGATATTAAAACCGATTTTGTAACTATTTATCCGAATCCTGCCGATCAATTTGTTATTTTAACTTCAAAAAGCAATATAAAAGAGATTAAAATTTTGAATCTTATCGGAAAAACAGTATTCTCAAAAGAAATAAACTCAAAACAGTTAAGGGTTGATATTCAAAATTATAAGAAAGGTATCTATTTTGTTGAAATAACTGCCGAATCCGGTAAGCAATTGTTAAAGTTAATTGTAAAATAGGAACTTGGGACTGTCCAAAAAGAAAAACTATTAACCAATTTGTCGTTTTTTTTTAATAACAGACTTTCGCAGACTTTGGCACAGAGTTTTTATTATCAGTAAAAAACAAAACTTTGTGCAACTTTGTGAAATCCCTTAGTGTACTTTGGGTTATAAAAAACAGTAAAGTTTTACTTTTCAGACACTCCCAAGTTTTAATACTTAAATTAAATTTCCTTCTTTATCAAATTGTTCTTTTTTAGCGAAAAAGAATGACGATTCAATAAGAGCATTTTCGTTACTGTCCGAACCGTGAACGGCATTTGCTTGTATATCAGTTGCATACAGTTTTCTGATTGTTCCGTCTGCAGCATCTTTCGGATTGGTGGCACCGATTAATTTTCGATAATCTTCAACGGCATTTTCTTTTTCAAGAACGGCTGCCACAATAGGCCCCGAACTCATAAAATCGGTTAATTCGCCGTAAAAAGGGCGTTCTTTATGAACTTCATAAAATTTTTCGGCATCGGCTTTGCTCATTCTCAGCATTTTCATTGCCTGAATTCTGAACCCGCCGGCTGTTATTTTTTCTAATATTGCACCGGTATGTCCGTTTTTTACGGCTGTCGGTTTAATCATCGTAAATGTAATATTTCCCATTTTTTCTTTGTTTTAATTAAAGCACAAAAATAGAATAAATTTAAGAAAAATAACCCGTATTATTCATGCGTTTTTTCTTATCCTGAATTGAGGCGACAAACCCTGCTGCTGTATATTAATACTGCAAAGGGTTTGCAACGATAAGTCAGGTTAAGAAAAAATGTACCTTGCGTAAAAATTACAGCCCAAATTTGGGCTATTGTGTATTTTATATAATATTCTATTTAATAGTATGTTATGTATGTAATTTATAATTTTTATGAATAATACGGGATAAGTTTTGATAAAATATAAATTACGGGTTTCCCGAAAAAACATATATTTGCAAATTAAATTTAATTCCGTGAAAACACTGACAAAAAATTTTAAAAAAGAAGTTTCCGAAATTCTTACAAAAGATAAAAAAATTCTGATTTCGGGGCATTTTAATCCCGACGGCGACAGTTTGGGCGGCTCTTTGGGCTTGTATCATATATTAAAAAATGCAAATTTCGATGTTTCCGTTATGATGCCTTCGAATTTGCCCGCTTTTATGAAATGGCTGCCCGGTGTCGATGAAATCAAAATTTATAAAAAAAATAATACAAACAAATTAATAAATGAAGCCGATATTGTTTTTTTTGTTGATTTTAACGATGTTTCGAGAACGGAAGATGCCGCCGAAGATTTAAAAAATACCGAAGCCGTAAAAATAATGTTGGATCATCATCCGCAACCTTCCGCCGAATGCGACTACATTTTTTCGGATACGGAAATGAGCTCAGCTTCCGAAATTGTTTATCAATTTATTGAAATGATGAATTTTACTGCTTTTTTTGATAAAAATGTTGCAACTTGTTTATTTACCGGAATAATGACCGATACCTTAAACTTTTCGGTAAATTCTTCACGTCCCGAAACTTTTGAAACAACGGCAAAATTGCTTTCGTACGGAATAAATAAAGATGAGATTTACGACAAGGTTAATAATAATTTTTCAGAAAAACGTTTGCGATTAATCGGCTATTTGTTGTATGAAAAAATGAAAATAATTCCCGAATTGCAATTTGCTTATATGATTATTTCAAAAAAAGAATTGGAACAATTTGATTTTCAAGACGGTGATCATGAGGGAATTGTAAATATGCCTTTGTCGGTTGCAAAGGTAAAAATTTCGGTAATTGTATTGGAAAACGATAAGTATATGAAAATTTCTTTGCGTTCGAAAGAAGAATATGACGTAAATCGATTTTCAAGAAAATATTTTAACGGAGGCGGACATAAAAATGCTGCCGGCGGACGGATATACAAAGCTTTCTCGGAAACAGAACAATATATCGTAAATTCTGCCGAAGAATTTTTTAAAATTTGAATTAAAAATCGAATTAATTCACAATTTATAATTCATAATTCACAATTCAAATGAGTATGGTTAAGTTAAGTAAAATAATCACGCTGACTCTTATTTTTTTTCTTTTTGCCTGTTCCGACGGTAATAATGCCACCCCGCAACCGAAATTTCAAAAAAGAATGATTCAGGACAGTTTGATGAAGGCCAATCAATTTTTACTTGAACGCGACAGCGAATTAATTCAAAGTTATATTGTTCGCCGTCAGTGGGATATGAAAATTTCACCCGATGGTTTATGGTATAATATTTACCAAAAAAATAAAGGAAAACAATTAAAAAACGGTGATATTGTTCGCTATAAATATACCATTGAATTGCTTGACGGAACAGTATGCTATTCGTCTGATAAAGACGGGGTTGCACAAATTAAAATAGGTACTTCAGGAAAAGAATCGGGTTTGGAAAAAGGACTTTTAATGATGCGAACAGGCGAGAAAGCAAGGTTTATTTTACCGCCGCATTTGGCATACGGTTTAATCGGCGATATGAAAAAAATTCCCGCCCGTTCGGCATTGGTTTATGATATTGAAATTTTGGAAATCGTAGATTTTTAAACCGAAAATTCGGCATTAATTTTGATATTTATATAAAAACTTAAAATCTTACGACAATGAAACTTTTTAACAAATCAATTTTACTTCTTTTTCTTATTTTGCCTTTAATGTCATGTATTGATGAACCGGCACAACCGGCAAACGAACAGGAAATTATAAAAGAAATTTCACGCGAGTGGACATGTAATATGGATGAGGAAGGATTTCCCATTGATTTTAATGCCGTTATTTCCGCCGACCCGATTGACGATACAAGAGTTTTAATTTCTAATTTTCATAAAATCGGAACGAATTTAACCGTGTCGGTAATTGTTCATAAAGATTTAACTTTGGAAATTCCGGAACAAATTGTTAATAATCAGGTTTTTAAAGGAAGCGGTATCGTTTCCGACGATTATACGCAAATCACTTGGACGTATTCGATTGAAAATGATAACGGAGATATTGTTCAAGTTACCGGAAAATATTCTTACGGAATTTCTTCTTGATTTCATCGAATTTTAAAACAAATAATTTGAGTTTGTTGATGCTTGCTTTTGTTATCATCGGTTACAAAAATTATCTTTGTTCTGTCGGCATTAAAACTCATTCCTTCAACATTATCCGGTTTAAAATACAGCTTGTCGAAATTAAATAAACATTTGCTTTTGTTAACGGATTTTGTTGAATAATCAATTTTGCATTTATACACTCTTACGGCGGTGTGCTTTGTCGATTTTTGCCAATCGCGTTCCAAAACAAGTAATGTCGTATCGTTTACGTACAAAATTTCCGTAATTCCGTTGTCGTTTTTTGTGTCGTCGGGTAAAATATCCAAGCGGTATTGCAGTGTGTCAATTTTGCCGGATGCAATATGGTATTTTAAAATATGTGTAATCGGCTTTGTATAAGATTGTTCCAGAGAAATGAAAATATTTTCGCAATTTTTATCAAAATCCGTACCTTCCCAACCGCGATTAAATTTTTGACTGCTGTCGGATTTTAAAACGGTTTGCAAACTCCCGTCCGGATTTATTTTTTTCAAAAAAGATTGCTTTTTCAGTTCTTCCGATAAAAATATTTCATTCGTTTTTTTATTAAGCCGAATGGATTCGCCGTCAAAATCTTTTGCTTTTATTGAAATTACACTGTCAATATACCATGAAATTTGATTATTGTGCTCTTCAATTGTGAATAAAAAATAGTGCGGAGCAAAATCCGATTGCGGAAGCAAAAAATATTTTCCCGGTATTCCGGCACAGTCAATTCCCGAAATTTCTTCAACTTGGGTATTTTGAAACCGGTAATGAAGCGGTATTGTTTTATAATCACAAAAAATCAGTGTATCAATATTTTGTGAAAATAATTGAGTGTAAAATGAAATAAAAAATATCGAAATAAGCAGTGTTTTTTTCATTCGTTTTATTTTAAGAATTTGATAAATATAATTTCGAGAGCAATAAACAGCAGCGTAAGAATCAGAAATAACTTTTGCAATTGCAAACCCCGGTTTTGATTTAAAACGGATTCTTTAAGCATTTGTTTGTTCGTTTCGAGAACCGATAAATTTTTCCCGGAAAAATCGGAAGAAAAACTTTTCAATTCTTTAAAAGAATAGTGATTTAAATCCGATTCTTTGCGATTGTAATTTACGGAAATGCCGCTTACCGGTGTATTTCCGTTAAGGATATTATATTGCCCGTCTTTTTGTATGTTGTTGTTAATAAACAGTTTATGAATGTTGTCTTCGGTGTTTACGGATTGCGGAATAATATCAATATTTTTTTCTTCGTTTACGATATGAAAAATATTATCCGGGTTTTTATTTTTTACTTTTACAGAAATGCTGAAATCATTTCCCGCCGTATAATAAATATTTTTTCCGGCAGAATTGTAAAAAGCCATATTATAAAGCAACGAAACCCACAGCGGGTGATACACTAAATTTCCGTACGATTTGTCGGCATTTACGGCAAAAGTAAAGACCGTTCCGTTGCCCGAAGGTGTTGAACTTATCAATTTGTCATTTTTTTCGGAGTACAAAATAACTTCTTCGTCAATATTTGTTAAATTGCTGAATTTTACCCTTTTAAGTATGTAGGGCATGTCAATGTTTTTTTCTTTTTTCTTAAAAACATATTGCAAAATGCGGCTGTTGTAATTTAATTTTTCGGCTTCGATTTTTGTCGTATCAAAACCGGTGATATAATTCAAATTTGCTTCATTAAAAAAATTGTTGTAAGAATTTATATCACAATTTATTACGGGGAAAATAATAAGGATACCTCCGTTTTTGCAAAAATTTAAGAGATTTTCTTTCAAATTCTCGTCAATTTGCCGTAACCCGTTCGAAATTATAACATTAAAATTGTTGAAATTTACCGATTTGCTGTTTTTTTCCGTTACGGTTTTCAGTAAAACATTGTTTAAACCGGAAAAAACGGTATTGATATATTTATTCGGCAGATTATTTTCCTGCAGTATCAAAATTTTATTTGTGTCGGTTAAATTGTAATTAAAATAAAAATGGTTATCGTAAGTTATCGGGAAATCCGAAATTTCAACTCTGCCGTTCACTATTCCCGTTTTATCATTTGTAAAATTAATTTTTACCGCTGTTTGAGAATTTGCTCCAACACTGAAACTTCCGGTAGATTTTAAACTGTCGTCTATAAACAATTTTACGGGCATTTGCGTATAACTTTCATCGGAAGTATTTTTTATGCTTATATTCAACTCATCGGGTTGATTAACAGGTCGATTCGGACTGTCGAACCATACGGAAGCGATATATAAATTTGCTGTTTTTTCGGTAAGCACCGGAACAAAAATAATATTGTTGCTGCTGTCCGGTTCAACAGCATCAATATCGGCACTTGTTTTTTGAAAATCGGAAATAATATAAAAAGAAAATGTTTCGGATGCTTTTTTATGCTCGTTAAAGATTGTTTTCATTTTTGAAATAACCGAACTGATATTTTTTACGGCAGAACTTGTTTTTGTTGCCAAAACAAAATCTTTAAATTGTTCTTTTGAAACAAAATGTTGATGTTTTAATTCAAAATTATTTGTCAGAAATAAAAACTCGGCATCTTCGGGATATGCTTTTGAAATTTCCAATGCTTTTTTCTTCTCGACTTCAATAATTTTACCGTATTTACTTTCGGCTTCCGTACTGAACGAGTTATCAACATAAATACCGATTAATTTTCGGGACGAAGCAGCAGTTTGTTTCCCGGAAGGGATATACGGGCGGGCAAAAGCGATTACCAATGCCGTAATTGCAAGTATTCGCATCAATAAAACAAGTAAATGTTTTAAGTTCGATTTTGATTTTGTTTCTTGTTTTACATTTTTAAGAAATTGTACATTGCTGAAATATACCGTTTTATATTTTCTGAAATTAAATAAATGAATAATAATCGGAATTAAAACAGCAAATAATGCAAACAAAAATGCAGGATATAAAAAACTCATAAGTTATAAAATCAAAGCCCGAAAATAGAAAAAAATATTGAAACCGGTAAACCTGTATTCCGTTATATTTAAATTGACGATTAAAATGTTCTTTTTTCGGGTAACAAAAAAATAAAAAAACATATTTAAGTAATTTTGTTTTGTAGATTAAACAAAATTTACTATTTTTGTTTAATCGGTTAAACAATTTATTTATGGAAACTATTGTAAAAAGACATAGACATTTAGTAAAAAACATTGATTTAAGTTTTAAAAGGGAAATTATCAATATTTTACCTTGGAAACAAAGATTGATAGGCATAAAAGGAGCCCGAGGCGTAGGAAAAACAACTGTACTTTTGCAATATATAAAAGAAAACTATGAATTAAAAAATGAAGCTTTATATGTATCATTAGACGATCCCTATTTTTTTAATCGCCGATTGATTGATTTTGCCGACGAATTTGTTGCTAAAGGCGGTCAACACTTATTTATAGATGAAGTTCATAAATATCCGAATTGGACAACAGAAATAAAAAAAATATACGACTATCATTCAAAATTAAAAGTTGTTTTTACAGGTTCTTCTTTATTGGAAATTCTAAATTCAAAAGCAGATTTAAGTCGCAGAGCACTCTCTTATACAATGCAGGGCTTGTCTTTCAGAGAATTTATAAGTTTTAAGTATAAAATAGATTTTGATAAAATAAACTTAAAAACGATACTTGAACAGCATGAGGCATTGACAATAGATATGTGCAGTCAATTTAAACCGTTAAAATATTTTCAAGAGTATTTGCAAACAGGATATTTCCCTTTCTCGCAAGAAGATACTATGCTTTATCACAGACGTTTATTCGAAA
>CAZCPV010000047.1:9687-15038 GCA_964500765.1 uncultured Draconibacterium sp. | reverse complement strand
GGCTGTTGTATTTCCTACGGCATCCAATTTGTCCGTTCGATATCTTACCTCATCTTCTAATTCAGCCATTGCAGCAATTCCGCCGGCATTATCGGCAATCGGACCGTAAGCATCGATTGCTAACTGAATACCGGTATTTGCCAACATTCCTACAGCGGCAACCGCAATACCGTATAAACCGGCAAAATAATATGCCCCGATAATACTGCCGGCAATAACAATAATCGGTAATGCCGTTGATAACATTCCGACTTCAAGTCCGCCGATAATATTTGTGGCAGCACCGGTTCTTGATTTTTTAACAATTGATTTTACGGGTTTTTTACCTGTCCCGGTATAATATTCCGTAATTTTCCCGATTAAAAAACCGGCAAATAATCCGATAATTGTAGCCAAAAACACATTTAAAGAGGTATAAGCTTTTGTAATTCCTTCAAAATTGGTAAAATTCCAACTTTCGGGGAGCATTGCATTAATTATAAAATACGAAGCAATTATCATCAAAACAGCCGAAACACCTTCACCGATATTTAATCCGACATGCGGATTTCCGCCTTCTTTAATTCTGACAAAAAAAGTTCCGATACCGGAAATAATAATCCCGGCACCTGCCAAAGTTAAAGGCAACAAAACAGGACCTATCGAAAAAGTTTTAAATTCGGGTAATGAAATGAATGCTGCTCCCAAAACCATTGTCGCTATAATCGAACCCACAAAAGATTCAAATAAATCGGCTCCCATTCCGGCAACATCCCCTACGTTATCGCCGACATTATCTGCAATTGTTGCCGGATTTAAAGGGTGGTCTTCCGGAATACCGCTTTCCACTTTTCCGACCAAATCGGCACCGACATCGGCAGCTTTAGTATAAATACCGCCGCCTACACGAGCAAATAATGCAATGGACGATGCACCGAGAGAAAATCCGGAAAGAACATTCAGCACCTCAACCGTACCTCCGGAAAATCCGATTAAATTGTATATTAAAAATAAAATACTCAAGCCCAAAACGCCGAGGGAAACCACGCCGAGCCCCATTACCGAACCGCCGTTAAAGGCAACTTTTAAAGCAGAGTTAATAGATTTTTGAGCGGCATTAGTCGTTCGTACATTTGCTTTTACGGCAATTCGCATACCGATAAATCCGGCAAATGCCGAAAGAAAAGCACCTACAATAAAAGAAACGGCTATAAAACCGTTTGAAGATTGTTCCGATTCGCCTTTAAAAAACAATAAAACGGCAACGGCAGCAACAAAAACTGCCAATACTTTGTATTCTGCTTTTAAAAACGCCATGGCACCTTCGGCAATATGCCCCGCAATCGTTTGCATTTTTTCCGAACCCGCAGATTGTTTTTTTACCCAAGCAGACTTAATAATTGTAAAAAGAATGCCGAGAACACCGGCTCCGATAATAGAATAAACAAGTGTTTCCATCAGTTGGTCAATGATTTAAGATGTAAATTAATAATTAAAGTTTGTTTTAAAACCGCAAAGATATATCTTTTGTATTGATATTCAAATTGAAAGATTAAAATTACCTTAAATTGTCAAAAAACAATTTTTCAGTTCAAAAAAGAATTAAAAATATCCGAAGAAATTCCGAAATAAATTATCCTGTTTTCCGGAAACAGCATAGTGTTTTTTTGTTTACGATAATAAAAACCCGCTTTCAGCAACATATTAAATTTCGGATTTATCAAATAAGCAATTCCGACATCAAAAATATTACTGTCAGTCAGTTCACCTTGTAAGAATTTTATTCCGTAATCGTTCGGTCGCAAAGCATAGGATTTATATATATTCCCACCCATGCTTATACTGTCGGTATCTTCGCCTTTTTTCGATAAAATAATTTTTGCTTTTGCTGAAAATCGCCCTTTCACATAGCGAACAACAGCAATTCCTTCTGCAAAATTTGCTCCGAACGGATGCGATATAGCTTGTGCAAAATTACCGTAATTCAGGTTTGCAATTCCGTTATTTATGTATGCTTCACCGTGCGAATAGGTATAGGGACGAACAAGATTCAACTCCCCTCTTGCAAACAACCCCTTGATACCGAGAAAATTATACGACTTTACCCCTGCCTGTATCCCGAATTTATTACCCCACCATCCGGAACCGTCTTTTAATGAAGATATTACCAAATCATCCAAAATAAATTGGGAATACAAAAAAGCGGATTTCCAAAGACGAATATTTAATCCGAGTCCCATAAGAGAATTATCGGAAGTACCTTTATAAAATTCCGCCGGACGATAAAAAATTACCGGATTAAAATAAACGGCATCGTAGGAAATTCGATTTCCTTCACTGTCAAAAGGATTGGTAACAACGGTTTCAAAAAAATCAAAATTTATTCGACCGGTCAGATTTAAACTGAAATAATGAGAAAAAAATGCTTTGTCAAACAAAACAAGCGGATTTGCCCCGCCGGAAACGGAAATATCCGATAATTTTGCCGCCGCCCACACGTATTTAATTTTCCAAATATCAACTTCCGCTTTCACATACGGGTAAGCATTTGAATTATCCGACAAAAATAAAGAATGATAACCGTTGCCGAAGAAAAATTTTCCCCGCCCGGCAGAAAATGAAATATTTTTATTTGCTTGATAAGTAATATCTCCCGTGAAAGAATAGTACAACAGTGCCGAGTTTTTGTTTTTCGAATATTTCCCGTAGTGCGGAACAATATTATATGTCGTAATAAAATCATCATAAAAAGAAGGAAAGCCGCTTTGTGCGGCAAAAAAATCGGAACGGATAAACCATTTATTTTTGTAAGATGCCTGAAAATGAATTCCTGCTTTATAATCTTCAAAAAAACGCTTTTGAGAAAAGTCCTTATAAAAAACAGAATTTATTATGGGATTTACCTGAAATTGAAGTTTTTTATTTTCTTCATAAATAAGATTTTTATTGAAAAAATTATTCAATATCGTTTTCCCGGTTTTTATTTCGGGAATTTTAATGTTTTTATAAAAATGTACATTGTAAGGTTTTACGGTATAATGAAAAGCTGTGTCAAAATTAATTTGCGATTCATAATAATAATTAATATCGTTATTTAAACAGCTGTTTTGTGCTTTTATCGAAAATTTGAAAAAAAAGATAACGAAAAAAAAGAGCAACAATTTTTTGTAAAACATAAAATTATTTTTTTCGATTTTTAATATTCAAAAGAACAACCGGAATATAAAAAATAATCATGGCAGCCAATAAGAGCAAAAGAATTAAACGCCTTATTCCCATTAGGTTATGAAGGTACATGGCAGCAACGGAAAATAATAAATTCAATAACACAAGAATAAGAACGGCTTGTTTATGACTTAATCCCAAACGAATAAAAACATGATGAATGTGTTGTTTATCCGGTTTAAACAACGGTTTTCTTTGAAAAAATCGTATAAACATTACCCTTAAAGTATCATAAAGCGGAACCGTAAGAATGGCTATTGAGATAGCCGGTGCCGCATATTTTGCATAATCAAAATTTTGCTGAATATTCATTTCGTTAAACTTGACAATTAATACCGAAATTCCCAAACCTAAAATCAAAGATCCGGTATCGCCCATAAAAATTTTATTCTTAATACTGAAAACATTAAATCTTAAAAAGCCGATTAATGCTCCCGTAATAACAGCGGAAAGCAGTGCATAATGATATTCTTTTACCAAATAAAACCAAACGCCCAAAGTTCCGGCAGCTGCAACACCGATACTCGCCGACAAGCCGTCAATTCCGTCAATAAGGTTAAAACCGTTTACAATAACAAGATAAACGAAAATCGTAAGCGGAATTCCGAAATAGGGAGAAATATGATGTATTCCGAAAAATCCGTGTAAATCGGTAAATTGCAAATCGGAAAAAAAAGCGATAATCGAAACGGCAAGAATTTGTCCCAACAATTTGGTTAACGGAGCTATAATTAAAATATCGTCCTTTATTCCGACAAAAAACAAAATAACCGTAGCTGCCAACACGTATTTTAATTCCGGCATTTGAGAAAAATCCGAAAAAAACAAGATTGAAACCATAAAGCCCGAAAATATTGCCATACCGCCCAAAGTCGGAATACTTTTGTCGTGCATCGTTCGCTCGTTGGGCTCATCAAACAACTGTTTTAATTCCGCCACTTTAATAATGGAAGGAATAGAAACCGCCGTTATTACCAGCGAAACAAGAAATGCCGCACAAATCAAATACGGTTCGGTTAATAATTCATTCATCATAATATTCTATGAAAGCACAAAGTTGAGTAAATTTCTTTAAAAAAACGATAATTGTAAAATTATTTTTATCTTAACGAAATAAATACTTAATTTACTTTTAAAGACGTTTTAATTAACATAAAGTTGCATTATGGAAGTTACAGTTACCGGAGGTACCGGAATGACCGGCTCTTATTTGCTTTTCAAACTTGCGGAAAAAGGATATACCGTCAAAGCATTGAAAAGGAAAAGCAGCGATATAACCGGTACGAAAAAAATATTTAACGCACTTTCCGAAAACGGCGAATCTTTATTTCAAAAAATTACTTGGTTTACCGGAGATATGACAAATTATCGGGATACAGAAGAAATCGTGAAAGGTTCGGAATACGTTTATCACACAGCTGCAATGGTTTCGTTTAAACCGAAAGACCGTAAAAAAATGATTTACGACAATGTCAGCGGAACGGCTAATATCGTAAACGCATGTTTGGAAAATAAAATAAAAAAATTGTGCCACGTAAGTTCGGTTGCCGCTCTCGGAGATGCTTCAAACGATGATTTGTTGACCGAAGAAATTGAATTAACGGATTTTACCGATATTTCGGATTATGCCGTCAGCAAATACAAATCGGAACAAGAAGTTTGGAGAGGTATTGCCGAAGGATTAAATGCCGTTATCGTAAACCCGTCGATTATATTGGGAACGGGAAATTGGGCTGTCGGAAGTCCGCGCTTAATAAAAACCGTTTGGGACGGTTTAAAATATTACACAAAAGGAATTAACGGTTTTGTTGATGTAAGAGATGTTACGGAAATTATGATACGCGTAGCCGAAAGCGATATTTCCGCCGAACGGTTTATTTTAAATTCTGAAAATGTTTCATTCAAAGATATTTTTGACAAAATTGCCGATAATTTGAATAAAAAACGGCCGTCCGTTTATGCAAATTCATTTATGCTTCATTCTTTAAAATATTTTGATTCGGTAAGATATTTACTGTCGGGCAAAGAACCGAGAATAACAAAATATACGTTGCGTTCGGCACAACAAAAACACGGATGCTCAAACGAAAAAATTAAACAAGCTCTGAATTATCAATTCATTCCCGTTGAACAATCGTTAAAAGATT
>CAZCPV010000047.1:0-9587 GCA_964500765.1 uncultured Draconibacterium sp. | reverse complement strand
ATTAAACAAGCTCTGAATTATCAATTCATTCCCGTTGAACAATCGTTAAAAGATTTTTGTCAAATTTTTCTTAAAGAATTCACGGTAAAATAGTATTTTTGCGAAGTTTATGAAAAAAACATTTTTTATAGTATGTATTTTCTTGTTTTTTCTGTCAGCCGGTAACAGTTTTGCCCAAAATCCGTTAAGAACTGACGGAACGGCATTTACGATTCCCATTAAAACATTGGAATTGAGCTTATTTCGCCCGGCAAAATACGGATTAACAAAAAAAGACGAACTGTCGATACATCCCATAGGATTTTTCATTTTACCGCATGCTTTTTACAAACGACAATGGCTCAAATTTGAGCTGTTTAATCAACGTTTTTTATTTTCGTCTCGCCACGGCTTATATTTTCCGAAATTTGCATTAAACTTCAACCAACGAAGGTTGCCTTTCGGATTTACAAAATATCAACCCGACAATGCAACGGTTCCGGGTGTACTCGCATTTCAAAGTGAAGTGTTGTTAAGTCACTACCTGCACGAACCCGACCATTGCAGTGCCGGCGATTACCTGCTGACGCTGCGTCTCGGTTTTAAATACGGCTTAAAATTCAGCTCTTTTGACCAACCCTTAATTTTTCAATCAATATTATATCGCGAAACGGCGGTGTTACTTCCGGGTTTTATATGGTATGCAGGAGGAAATATAAACGGACACATTAATTATACGTATAATTATTTTGCCGATTTGAATTATTATGCTTACGGATTCGTAAACAATTATTCCGTCGAAAGCAAAATAGGAATATACGGGTATTCAGGCAAACATTTAAGCGGATTTGCCGGTTTAAAATTCGGTTTTTCAACCATGCCCGACCGTAATCGTTTTTTGATTATGCCGATTGCCGGTTTTTCATATTTTATTGATTTCAGAAAACGCAAAAAAAGCGGAACTGATTTGTTCGGAAGAAAAAAACCTTTTAAACACGACAATTCACTCGAAAGAGACGATAAATATTACGAAGATCTCGAAAAACGAGAAAATTTAAAAGACACGATTCAATAAAGCTTCTGCAATAATTAAATCTTCCGGAGACGTTATTTTTATATTTTCTCTGTTTCCTTTTACCAAATTAATTTTATGTCCCGCTGCTTCAAATACGCTTGCATCATCGGTAAATTCTTCCATGAAATCAACATTATAAGCACGTTTTAAGTCGCCGGTATTAAATGCTTGCGGAGTTTGAATTTCTTTATAAAAGTTTCTGTTCAAAGCAAAATTCTTACCGTTTTCTGTTTTTCTTAACGAAAATACGATATCGCAAGATGCAACAGCATTGCCGTATTTCTCGGCGGTATCGAAAGTACGTTTTATCGTTTCTTTGCTCACCAAAGGACGCACCCCGTCGTGAACGGCAACAATTCCGTCTTCATTAATACGGTCAAGAGAATTTTTAATTGACTGAAATCGAGTGTTCCCGCCGGCAACAATTCGGTGTTTGATTTCAAATTTATATTTTTTAAGCAATTGTTTCCAAAATTCAAAATATTCTTCCGGTATGCTTAATATAATGTGTATCGAATTATCAAAGTCATAAAACCGTTTAATCGAATGCATCAAAATCGGCAAATTTCCCAAAACAAGAAATTGTTTCGGAACAGTTGCGTTCATGCGTGTTCCGATACCTCCGGCTGTTATTATTGCAAATCGTTTCATAAAACAAAAAAACAAATGTAATTAAATCTCTTAAAACAATAAATAAGAACGATTTTTCTTTAACGAAAGAAATCTTTAATTTATAAAAAAAGTTTCCCGAACAGAATTTTTTTTTGTAAGTTCGGCAGTTGAAAAATGAAAAAGATTACACTCAAATACAAAGCACTTTTTATTTTACTGATTCTTTTACGAATAACGGTTTCCGGTTTCGGGCAAGAACCGGTTTCAGAAGGAATTGTTGACATAAAAAACGATGATTTAAGCAAAACGACTCTTGACCTGAAAGGGACTTGGGAGTTTTATGACCATCACCTTTACACCCCTTCCGATTTTAGGAATAAAACAATTACAAAGCCCGAGTATCTTCCTGTTCCGGGTTTATGGAACAAAGTTAAAAAAGATAAATCCGCCGGCGGAAAAGGATACGGCACATATCATTTGCAAATAATTAATACAAAGAAAGATAAGTTATACGGAATTAATTTAAACAAAATTCAATCTTCTTATAAAATTTGGGTTAATAATCAATTATTGAAAGAAGAAGGTATCGTCGGGACAAACAAAGAAACTTCAAAACCCGCATGGTCTTCATTCAATATTTTTTTTAAAGCACTCGGCGATACAACCGATATTGTTTTACAAATCAGTAATTTTTATCATAAAAAAGGCGGGATAGAACATTCCCCTACTTTCGGTACGGCAAAAAGTATTAACGAAAACGGATGGAATCGTATTTCATGGAATATTTTTTTACTGGGTATATTTTTGATAATGGCAGCGTATCACTTTGCGGCATTTTTGTTTCGAAAAAATGACAAATCAAATTTATACTTTTCATTAACATTAATTTTTTCCGCACTTTTCTCTATGACAGTCGGAGAAATATTAATTATGGATATTTTCCCTTCATTAAATTGGGAAATTTTGATTAAAACAAATTATATTTCAAATTATTTAAGATTATTATTCTTTTCATTATTTATTTATTATGCTTTCCCGAAAGAGTTAAACAAACAGTTTTTTAAAATATTAACCATTACGGTTTCCGTAATAATAATTTTTATACTTGTGACTCCTGCCGTTATTTATACACAAACATTAATTGTTTTTTTAATAATTACCGGAGTTATTCTCATTTATATAATTTACGGACAAATCAGAGCCATAAGCAAAAAACGTCCGGGAGCAATATATTCTTTTATCGGTGTGTTATTTCTGCTCGGAACTGCCGTAAACGATATTCTTAAAGAATTGCAGCTTATTGATACTGTTTCTTTAACAATCTTCGGAATTTTCATTTTTATTATATTGCACTCATATTTAATTACACTTCAAAACACATTCTCGTACAAATCAATCAAACGAATTACAAAAAATATAAGCATACGAAGTAAAGTAAAAGATGTATTATTTTCTGCAGAATCATACGACTTAACGGCACCGCTTAAAGCAATATCCGATGTAATTGATACCGATCGTTCCTTAATTTTTGTTTATTCCGAAAACGATTGGTCGGCGACAAATGAATATATAAAAAAAACGAACAGCACAAAAGCATTACAAATTAAAGTCTTTTCAAGTAAAGAAAACACCTATTTTTCATCTTTCAATGTTAAAAAAACAATTTCATCAAAAAAACCTGTTTTAACAATTATCAATGATATTGTAAAAGCAAAGGATTTAAAATATTTCGAAGAATCCGGAATTTATTCTGTTTTTTCATACCCCATAATAAAAGACAATATTGTTGTCGGTCTGTTATATTTTGAAAATTATAAAATTAAAAAACATTTTGCCGAACTTACAATTGAAATCCTTGAAGATATAATGCCGCAAATTCTTGTATTTACGGATAATTATACTTCTTATAATACATTAAAAAAGCTTAATGCCAAATTAGAAAAAGAAGTATTTAATAAAACAAAAGAAATAGAAGCACGAACCGAAGAACTTAAAATATTAAGAAACAAACTGGAAAAACAGAACATACAAATTTTTAAAACTTCTCAAGAATTACAGAAACAAACGGAAGAAATAAATGACGGAATTAATTACTCGGAAAAAATTCAAAAAGCACTTTTAGCCGACAAAAGAAAACTTAAAAATTTCTTCCCCGAAAGTTTTATTTTTCACAAAACAACAAATAAATTAATAAGTACATTTTTTTGGTTTCATCAAATTAACTCAAATGAAATTGTGTATGCATCGGTAAATTCTCACGGGTCGGGTGTCGGCAGTGCATTAATTTCTATTTTAACAACCCAACTTTTAAACGATATTATTATCTACAATCATAATTATTCTCCGAAAATTATTTTAAATCAAATTCAGGAAAATTTTGAAATATATTCCGAGGATATTGAGTCTGTTGATATTGCAATTTTTTATTATAATAAAAAGAAATCAGAACTTTTATATTCGGGTGCCGATCATTCCGTTTTTCTTTCTTTTGAAAATCGTTTAATTGAGTATAAATCAAGCGAAGAACCGCTGAAAGGGAAAAATAAAAACAGCAAATACAAACGTTTTTTTTCTAATAAAAGAATAAGCATAAAAGAAAAAACAAGCATATTTTTATGTGCCGGAAATATAAAATGCAATGAAAAAAACTCTGAAAAAGGGTTAATACAAAAAAAGGAATTAATCAGTAAATTAATTAATATTACGGATTATAACAATGAAACATTACCGGAAATATTTAATAACTTTTTTTCCGATTCACAAGAAGAAGATATTTTAATTACGGGAATAAAATTCTGACATGCTCAAAAAAAAACGAACATATTACGGCATACTGCTTTTTGCAATTCTGAATTTAATTGTATATAAAGGTGAAGGTCAGACAATTGCAGACAAAGGAAAACTTGATTTAAGCTCATTTGATTTCTCAAAAAATACAACGGTTAAATTAAACGGAGTTTGGGAATTCTATCCGTCAAAATTATACAATCCCGAAGATTTTAAAAAAGGGATTGAAGAAATTCCGAAATTTGTTACCATCCCGTCCTTATGGAACAAAGCACTTTTCCCGAATTCCGAAAAACCGAATATCGGCTTCGGCACATACCGTTTACAAATAAAAATCCCCGACAGTATCAACATTTTTGCTTTAAGATTAAAACGTATTGAAACTTCTTATAAAATATGGATTAATGAAAAGCAAATTATTGAAGTCGGGAAAGTCGGAAAAAATATTGAAACAGCAATTCCGCAACAAAAAACCGTAACTAAAATATTTTCAACAAATAAAACGGTTTTAAATATAGTGATACAAGTATGCAATTTCAAACATCGAAAAGGCGGAATTGCAAATGAAATTGTTTTCGGAACTGCCGAACAGGTAATAAAAGAAACTAAAAAATCACGCAGTTACGAACTTTTCATTATAGGGGTATTAATTATAATGGCAGTCTTTCATTTCGGGCTTTACATTGTACGAAAAAAAGAATGGTCTTTACTGTTTTTCGGATTATTGTTGATTACGGAAATTATCAGCATGTCCACAAACGGAGAAACATTGCTTACCTATTATTTCCCGAATACCGATTGGCTGATACTTAAAAAAATTGATTATATCAGCAATTTTGCACGGGTTACTTTTTTTGCTCTTTTCTTTTATCACCTCTACAAACCGATAATAAACAAATTCTTTATTCTTGCTTTATCAGGAATTAATATTTTAATGACAATATTTGTTCTTTTAACAAATTTACAAACTTTTTCATTTACATTATTTATTTTTATTGCCCTTTCTGCATTAACTTTAATTTATGTTTTATATACACAATTCAAAGTACTGTTTGAAAAGAAAGAAGGTACACTGATTCCTTTAATAGGAACTTTGGCATTGTTGCTGACAGCCGTAAATGATATGTTGTATGTTTCCGGTACCATTAATTCAATTTATTTAGTTCCCGTAGGTTTGTTTATTTTTATTTTTGCACAATCGTATTTATTATCATTTACTTTCTCAAAACTCTATAAACAGGAAGAAGAATTAAGCAAACTAATATCCGATACGGAAAAACTTAAAAACGAACTTTTAAATAAGAAAAGTTTTGATATTTATGAATCCTTTGAGATTCTGTGCAAGCATATAAATGCCGACAGAGCATTTTTATTCGCCGTAAACAATAATAATGAAACAGAATTCAAAGCCAATTTTCCGAAAGAACCTTTTAATAAATATGAAGAACAGTTTCAGCAAAGTTTACTTTTCAAAGCAATTGAAAACAAAAAATCCGTTATAATTAACAAAACATCGGCTAATTCACATTATAATAAAGATTACCTGAATAAATATTCCGTTCATTCATCATTAACTGTACCGTTTAAAGTTTCGGACAAAATAAAAGCTGTTGCGTATTTTGAAAGAACAGGTAAAAAACATTCTTTTACCGCACATAACGGGCAAGTATTGGAAGAATTAGCACCCCAAGTAATCGGATTAATTGACAATTCCGATTTATATAAAGAAACCGAAAACATTAAAAAAAATCTTGAAAAAATTATTGAAGCTCGTACCAAAGATGTGTCAAATCAAAAAAATCTTCTGGAAAGTCAAAAAAATGAAATAGAAGCAGTTAACAATCAACTTGTCGATTCACTCGAAGAAATTAAAACAAAAAATACGATTATTACCGAAAATATCCAATCGGCACGTTTAATACAAGCTGCACTTTTACCCAAGGACAATTATTTACGCAGCTTATTTCAAGATATTTTTATTTTATTCCGACCGAAAGAAATCGTCAGCGGAGATTTTTATCAGGTAAATGAAGTAAAAACGGAAAACGGCGAAAAGAATATTATTTTTACCCTTGCCGATTGCACGGGGCACGGGGTTCCGGGCGTATTAATTTCATTAATCGGAAACGATTTAATTAAAAATGCGATTATTAATAAAAAAATATATAAACCTTCAACAATTTTAAATCAAATTCAAGAAGATATTACCGAAAAATTAGCACAATCCGATGATGACAAAAAAATAAAAGACGGGATGGATATGGCAATCATTAATTTTAACCCCGAAACACTTTTATTGGAATATGCCGGAGCAAAAATTGATTTATTGATTTTACGGAATAACAAACTGACGGAAATAAAAGCAAACCGACTGTCAATCAGTGCAGAACGTCACGAAAAATTAAAAGACCGACGGTTTAAAAATTATAAAATTCAACTGAAAAAAGGAGACATTTTATACCTTGCGACAGACGGCTACCAAGACCAGTTCGGCGGCGAAAACGACACAAAATTTATGAAAAAACATTTCAGAAGTTTGTTGGAAGAAATCGGAAATCTGCAATTTGTTATTCAACGCAGTCGCTTACTGAAAACTTTAAACAAATGGCAGGGAAACAAAATTCAAAATGACGACATTACGGTTATCGGAATAAAAATTTAGCTTCTTTCCCTTTCAAAAAAACAAAAAAGCCGGCTCAAAACCGGCTTTTTTTATTCTTTTTTAAAGCAATTAGTCTGCCGGAGCGATAGCTTCCACCGGACAAACATCTGCACATGCACCGCAATCCGTACATAATTCGGGGTCAATTGTATAAAAATCGGCACCTTCGGAAATAGCTTCCACGGGGCATTCGTCAATACAAGCACCGCAAGCGGTACATTCATCAGGATTAATGTAATAAGCCATAATTTTTAAATTTAAATTGTCAAAATATAATTTTTCGCAAATGTTATAATAATTTTTTACTTTTCAAACCGAAATGCCGATATTTTATTATTTATAATCATTCAAAATTTGAACAGCTTTTTGCAAATCGGTATCAACTGCTCTTATTATCGGAAAATAGCCCCGATTATCGATAATATTTCTTGCAATATATGCTTTAAGTCGTGTGTTTATCAATTTTCTTGATAAGGTATAATCTTTTTTGGTTGAGATTACACCTTTTTTTATTGCAAAATCAACAAATTCTTTTAAAACTCTTTGAGAATCCAAATAATTATTGATGCTTTGTGCATCTTTAAAAGTTTTAAGTTTATCTCTGTGTTTATCGGCATAATCCAAAGCAAATTTATAAATCAAACCTTTGGTTGTAAGTCTTCTGTAATAAGGTGTTAATGCCGTTGTGTCTATCGGAACAAAATAATCGGGCATAATACCGCCACCGCCGTACACAATTTTTCCGCCGGGTGTTGTGTATTTTAAGCTGTCCGGAAATTTTGTCGTGTCGGCAACCGTTAATTCGCCGTCGGAAGCCCGATGATAAATATCGGCATAATATTTTTCGTAACCGTCTTTATACGATTTTTGAATACAACGACCTGCCGGAGTGTAATATCTCGCAACGGTTATTCGCACCCCCGAACGGTCTTTAAAATCAAATTCCTCCTGTACCAAACCCTTACCGAACGAACGTCTTCCGACAATAATTCCTCGGTCGTTATCTTGTATTGCTCCGGAAACAATTTCGCTTGCCGATGCCGTCCACGAATTTATCAACACGGCTAATTTCACGTCAATCAATGCGTGATTATCCGTTGCTTTATATTCTGTTTTTTTTCGGTACGCCCCTTTTGTAAAAACAATCATTTTCCCCGACGGAAGAAATTCATCGACTATTTTTACGGCTTCTCCGAGATAGCCGCCGCCGTTATCCCGCAAATCCAGAACCAACTCGGTCATTCCTTTTTTCTTTAATTTATTTGCAGCTTTCATAAATTCGTCATAAGTGGTTCCGGCAAATCGGCTTATTTTTATATAACCCGTATTTTTATTAAGCATATACGACACATCAACGCTGTAAAGCGGAATTTTATCTCTTGTTATTTCAAAGTAAATCAAATCTTTTATACCCCTTCTTTTAATTCCCACTTTTACTTTGGTTCCGGCAGGTCCTTTTAATACTTTCATAACCCCTTCGTTGGTAATTCCTACTCCGGCAATTAAAGAATCGTCAACCGTAACAATGCGGTCGCCCGCCGATATGCCGATTTTCTCGGAAGGTCCGCCCGAAATGGTATTAATAATCATCACCGTATCGTTTTGTATGTTAAATTGTACACCGATACCGTCAAAATTCCCGTCTAAACTTTCGTGTGCCCGGTCATTTTCTTTCGGAGGCAAATACGCCGTATGCGGGTCAAGATTTTCCAATATCATCGGAATGGCAACTTCAACAAGACTGTCGGTTGATATTTTTTCAACATAATTATTGTGAATTAGCTGTAAAATTGCATCCACCTTATTATTATAATTTCCTTCCGTTGCCGGATTAAAAATTAAATTTTCCGTTTTTTGCGGAAACAAATTTCTACCGATAAACATACCGGCAATTAAAACTAATCCGATTATTACGGGTGTAAATATTGCTTTTTTTGAATTTTTATATTCTGTCATTTAAATTAAATTTTTATCAAGATGATTACTTTATTTTCAAATTTACAAGTTCTATTCCGGCTCTTTTAAGAATATCAAGCCCGTCGGTTATTCTGTATTTTTCGTCAAACACCACGCGTTTTATTCCGGATTGAATAATTAATTTTGAACATTCCATACAGGGTGATGTGGTAACATAAAGTGTTGCTCCTTCGCTGCTGTTATTCGATTTTGCCACTTTTGTAATTGCATTTGCTTCGGCATGAAGCACATAGGGTTTTGTTGTATTATTTTCATCTTCGCATATATTTTCAAATCCGGCAGGTGTTCCGTTATAACCGTCGGAAATTATCATTTTATCTTTTACGATAATCGCCCCTACTTTTCGTCTTATGCAATACGAATTTTCCGCCCAAATATGTGCCATTCGCAAATAACGTTCGTCTAATTTATACTGTTTATTGTTTTTATTCATTTTTTTATTTTTTGAATTAGGTTTTTAATTTCGCAAGATATAAATAAATGTTATTTTTGTAA
>CAZCPV010000046.1:9812-15173 GCA_964500765.1 uncultured Draconibacterium sp. | reverse complement strand
AAAACATATTAACAAAATATCTTTCAAAAGAAGCATCTTCGGAAGAAGAAAGTTTTTTATTTGAAGAAATAAAAACAAATAAAAAACTGAAAGCAGAATTTGAAGAAACAAAAAAACTTTGGGAATCGTTTAATCGTGAACAAAAAGAATTCGACAAAAAAAGAATACAAAAACTTATTGCACTGAAAATTGCTTTAAGCAAAAAACAAAAACGTAATAAATTTGCTTTGCTGTCTTTTAAATACGCAGCAATTTTTATCGGATTATTGTTTATCTCAACAGCTGTATATACCGATTTAACAAGTGTAAAATCAATCGTAAACAACACATCCCGAATTAAAAAAATTACATTACCCGACAATTCAGTCGTTACCTTAAACAAGGGTGCGGAAATAAAATACGGAAACTCTGTATTGGCAGGATTCAACAGGGAGGTAAAGCTTACGGGCGAAGCATTTTTTGAAGTTACAAAAAAAGAACATAAAAAATTTGTCGTAAAAACTTCCGATTACAATATTACTGTTCTCGGAACAAAATTTAATGTCAGAAGCCGGCAAAAAAACAATTTTGTGGTTCTGTGTGAAGGCAAAATAGTGCTCGATAAATTCAAAAAATTTGATAATCAAATTGTAATGAAACCCGGACAAATCGTAAAATTCAGTCCCGAAAATAATAGTTTTATCCAAAGCAATGTTAATCCCGAAATATATACTTCATGGATGAAAAACAGACTTGAATTCGATAATTTCTCGATAAACGATTTGGCAGAATTATTGAAAATAAGATACCGTAAAACGTTGATTGTTAACAATAAGGTGGTTTTCGGAACACATATCAGCGGTTCGGCGCCTTCCGACGATGTCAATTTAATTATTAAAGCTTTGAAATCAATTTTAAAAACCGAAATAATTCAAAAAAACGATACTGTAATTATAAATTAAAATGAAATTCTTATGAGAAAATTTTTATTTATTCTGACTTTTTTGTGTACCTCCCTGGCAGGTTTTTCCAACGGGCAGATTCTTAAACAAAAAACAGAAATTCAACTGTCCGATTTGGTTAAAAAAATAGAAAAGAAATATAATGTTTCGGTAACCTACGAATCTGATATTTCTTATAAATACACAAAAAAACAAGCTGCCGGCGTGTTGAAAAAACAATCGCCCGAAGAAGCGCTTAAAGAACTTATTAAAAGAAAACATCTGGGATTTAAAAAAATCAGAGATGACTATTTTGTTTTAATAAAAAAAGAAACGTTAAGCGAAAATAATCTTGAAGGTATAAAACTTTCGGAAAAAACAATTACCGGAACGGTAAAAGACAATGCCGGCGATTTTATTCCCGGTGTTTCCGTCATCGCAAAAGAAGATAACGCATTTGTTGTGATGACTGATGTCGAAGGAAAATTCTTAATTACCGTACCGGACAATGTTAAAACCCTTGTTTTTAATTATATAGGTTATAAAACAAAAGAAATTATTATCGGAAATCAAACCGAAATTAATGTTGTTTTGCAAGAAGATTTATTTGATATTGAGGAAGTTATTGTATCCGGTGTCGCAGGAAATACACCTGCTAAAAAATTAGCCGTAACAGTTGACAAAATCAACAGCGATAAATTAAACGAGGCACCCTCAAGTTCTTCGGCATCGGCTTTGCAAGGTAAAATTCCGGGGATATTGGTTAAAAGTTCCTACGGTTCGCCCGGAAGCGGAGCCACCATACAAATGAGAGGAGCTACATCAATAAGAGGGAACTCTCCGGCGCTTGTTATTGTGGACGGTGTGCTGCTTAATACAAACCTGGCAGACATTAATGTTGATGATATAGCATCAATGGAAGTTGTAAAAGGTGCTGCGGCATCGGCTCTTTACGGCTCTAAAGCCGGAAACGGCGTAATCGTAATTACAACAAAAAGAGGTAAAAATTTAAAAGAAAATTATCAAATTAAGGTCAGAAACGAATACGGCATTTCAAACCTCCAAAAAGAATTGGATTTGGCAACGCACCACCCTTATCAATTAGCTGCCGACAATGCCGATTTTCCTTATACAAAATACGAAGGCGTAACCTACGACGACGACGGAACGGTTATTTCCGGAAGCCGTATGCCGACCGACTCCGCCTATGCCGACCAAGCTTATGCTCTTGTTCGCAACCAGCAAAAAGAATTTTTTAAACCGGGAAGATATTTTACAAACTATGTCAGTTTATCGAAAAAAGACAATAATACAAATATGTTTCTGTCTTTTGAAAATCATAAAAATTCCGGAATTGTATTTGCCACCGAAGGATATTCCCGTAAAAATTTCAGATTTAATGCCGATACAAAAATCGGAAAATACATAACACTTTCAACATCAAATATGTATATGACGGCACAAACCGATAATCCCGGAACATCAAAGGGCTTTCAAGACGTTTTGTTTGTTCAGCCCGATGTTGATTTAAATGCTGCTAATTCCGACGGTTCTCCTTATTTGGTTTTGCCCGACCCTTGGAGTATCGCCGAAAACCCCTTGTATCCGCTCTATTACAGAGAAAGTACTTCAAAACGAAATTCTTTTCTCACAAATATTTCTTCAAAAATCAGATTTACCGATTGGCTTAATCTTGATACAAAATATACCTTCGAAAAATACAATTCGTATGCAAGAGGATATAATCCGAAGGGCTATTTATATATGGATACGGCATATTATACCGGATTGTTGGAAAAAACAAATTATACCGATAATTCTAAAAATTTTCAATCAACTTTAAATTTTAACAAAGTTATTGATAATTTTACGCTGAAATCAAAAATCAGTTATTTGGCAGAGCAGGAAAGTTGGGAAAACACATACACCTCGGGAAAAGATTTTGTTGTTTCAAATATTCCGCAATTCGATTTTACCGACCCTGTTCAATCCAAAAACTCTTCCTATGACGGAACGATAAAAGCCGTTGATGTGTTCGGAATTATTGATGCCGATTATTTAAGTAAATATATTTTCTCCGGTTTAATTCGCCGAGACGGCTCTTCTCTTTTCGGCGAAAATCAACGATGGCATACCTATTACAGACTTGCCGGTGCTTATCGTATTACCGAAGATATAAAAATAAACGGTATTCAAGAGTTAAAAATAAGAGCGGCAATAGGAACTTCAGGGCAAAGACCCGGCTATTCAGACCAATATGAAACCTATACCGTTGCAAACGGAAATTTATCTAAAAACCAATTGGGAAATAAAGATTTAAAACCTTCGGAATCAACCGAAACAGAATATGCTTTAGATGCTCAATTTCTTAAAATATTTAACTTCACGGCAAGTTATTCTTCAAATATTACAAGAGATGCTTTGTTAAGTGTACCTCTGGCAAGTCATGTACTGGGTTTTAAATCTCAAATCAGAAATGCCGGTACCATAAAATCTCAATCGCTCGAAATGTCCTTAAATATAAAATTAATTCACAAAAAAAATACAAAATTATCACTGGGAATTAATTATGACCGTATCAGACAAAAAATTGTTGATTTGGAACTAAACAAATATTACACGGGACCCAGAGGGGCTTTTTTGGTTGAACCCGGACAAAATTACGGAATTATTCTCGGAAATAAATGGCTTACTTCCTTAGACCAAATGGCTGCTCAATTGCCCGACGGTATGTCAATAAGCGATTATACCCTTAACAGCGACGGTTACGTTATCCTTGCCGGAACCGAAGGAAGCACAATTGAAACTCCCGTTGCTCTGGATGCCGACAAAGACGGAAATCCCGATAAAGTCGTAATTGCCGATTGTAATCCCGATTTTAACCTCAATTTTAATACAAATTTCTCATACAAAAGATTTTCTTTGTATATGCTTTGGTCTTGGAAACAAGGCGGTGATGTATATAATAAAACAAAACAATATCTGTTCTTCGAAAACAGAGCCGGAGTTATCGACCAATACGGCAAACCCGAAGAGCAAAAAAAATCAATTTATTACTACCAAAAACTTTACAACGGAAATAATCTTAATTCTTATTTTGTCGAAGACGGAACATACGTAAAACTTCGAGAAATGTCTTTGGCATATCGCTATAATATTAACAAAAATTCAAAAACGTATAAAGTCTTGAAATCTCTTAAATTTATGCTTATAGGTCATAATTTGCTGACTTTTACAAAATATACGGGTTACGACCCCGAAGTCGGTAACAGCAGTTATTCGGCAAATTTTTCTTATGACAACTACGGTTATCCGAATTTCAGAACCTTAACCGCTTCTTTAGAATTTACTTTTTAACCTCTAAAAATCAAAAAAATGAAAATTCGATATATAATATTAGTTTTAATTTTAGGATTATCCGGTTGTACAAAATTTCTTGACGTTCAATATGATAATAAACCGGATGTTAATATTGTTTTGGAAAATCCCGATGATGTGTACGGTTTGGCTTCCGGATTATTCTATAATTGGTACATTAACCAATATTATTCATATACCTATTCTCCCGTTATGGCAATGTGGACAATGGCAGACCAAGGTACAAGTTCGTGGCTTAACGGCGGTATGTACGACCTGTCTTCCGAACCACGTGCAGCTTTTAATAATACCGAAGAATACGATTGGAAATTAATAACCGAAAGATATTATCAAAAAATGTATTCGGCATTATCTCAATCCAACGATATTCTTCATGTCATAAATAACGGTATGGAAATCGGAAAACTGAATTCCGAAGGAAAAGGAGAAGATACCGAAATGGTAAAAGCGTTCAGCTATTTTATACAAGGAGTTACACTCGGTTATATCGGGCTTACTTTTGATAAGGGCTTTATAGTTACCGATAATACTCAAGACCCGGCTTCCGTTGAAGCATCTCCCTATAAAGCTGTTGTCGATTCTGCCGTTGCGGCTCTTGATAAGTGCATTAATGTTTGCAATAATAACAGTTTTACGGTACCCGATGATTGGATTAACGGCTCGGAATATTCAAATAACGAATTGGCTCGTTTGGCAAATTCTTTTGCTGCAAGATTTTTAGTTTATTGCCCGAGAACGGCTGCCGAAAATGAGCAAGTCGATTGGCAAAAAGTTTATAATTATGCAAGCAACGGTATATTAAGAGACTTGGCTCCGTTTATGGATAATGTGTCTTGGCACAATTACTTTTTTCATTATACGGTTTCCCGAGATAATTGGGTAAGAATAGATGCAAGAATTATTAATTTAATGGATCCCTCATACCCGTATCGCTATCCGGATTTAAGCCAGGAACCGGCACCCGGTCAGGCAACATCCGCCGATGCTCGTTTACTTACCGACTTTACGTATAACGGTGTTTGTAACTTCAGACCCGAAAGGGGCTATTATCATTTCTCAAATT
>CAZCPV010000046.1:0-9712 GCA_964500765.1 uncultured Draconibacterium sp. | reverse complement strand
TATAACGGTGTTTGTAACTTCAGACCCGAAAGGGGCTATTATCATTTCTCAAATTACGAATATACACGCTATCCCTATTCTTTCAGTAATCCCGATAATGTAATTGATTTCAGTGTGGCTGAAAATGATTTAATAAAAGCAGAAGCATTATTTCATAACGGACAAAAAAATACGGCAATTGATATTATAAACAACGGAACCAGAGTAACCAGAGGAAACCTGTCGCCGCTTTCTTATTCAATATCGGATGAGGATTTTTTTAAGGCATTATTTTATGAAAGAGATATCGAACTTATAATGACCGGCTACGGCATTGCATTTTTCGATATGAGAAGGCGAGATATGTTGCAAACGGGAACTCCGCTTCATTTTCCCTTGCCGGCAAAAGAACTCAACGTAATGTATATGCCTTTATATACGTTCGGCGGTGTGGAAAATGCCGACGGAATCAACACATCAAACGGCGGCTGGTTCCCCGCAAAATAATGTTTTATCTGTAATCTCGGTGTGTATTTATAGAGTAACACACCGAACTTTTAAAAATAAAAATAAACCGATGAAATCTAAAATAACAACAATACTGCTGTTCATACTTTTACTTTCTTTTTACACCGATGCTTGTACAACGGCAGTTATTTCCGGAAAATATACGAAAGACGGTCGCCCTTTACTTTGGAAAAACCGCGATACTTGGGCTGTAAATAATATTATTCGTTTTTTCGATGACGGAAAATATGCCTGCATAGGGCTTGTTAATTCAAAAGATTTAAAAGGAAAAAGTATTTGGATAGGATACAACGAAACCGGTTTTGCAATAATGAACTCTGCTTCGTATAATCTTAATATCGGCGACGGTATAGAACAAACCGGGCACGAGGGGCAATTGATGAAAAAAGCACTTCAAAACTGCAAAACTCTTGCCGATTTTGAAGCAATGCTCGACAGCATGCCGAAACCGACACGCCTCGAAGCTAATTTCGGTGTTATTGACGGAAACGGCGGTGCCGCCTATTACGAATTAAGCAACAGAGGGTATGTTAAATTTGATGCAAACGACCCGAAAGTTGCTCCTTTCGGGTATATTATCAGAACAAATTATTCCCATACCGGAAAACTCGGAACCGAAAGCAGCGGTTATATTCGTTATAATACAGCAAACGAATTGTTTTATAATGCCGTGTCAACCAATACAATGGATGCTCAATTTATTTCTCAGAAAGTTGCTCGCACATTGTATCATTCTTTAATAAAAGAAGATTTATATAAAAAATACGGAAATCGTCCGGCAAATACACCGACATTTGCTGCTTTCGGAGATTATATTCCGCGAACAGGTTCTTCTTCTTCCGTTGTGGTTCAGGGTATAAAAAAAGATGAAAATCAGGATAATGCAATGATGTGGGCAACCGTAGGATTTCCCTTAAGCTCAATTGCAATACCCGTTTGGATAAAAAACAAGAATAATTTTCCCGATATCTTGAAATATAATAAAAAAATTAAAGATTCGCCGATTTGTAATGCCGCACTTACACTTAAAAAGCAGTGTTTTCCGATACGTTGGGGAAAATATGAACGAAGATATTTGAATGTTAATGCAATTTCAAATGCAGAAGGAACCGGTATTACTCAAATTATTAAACCCTATGAAAATAAAATATTCTCAAAAGGAAACCGGCTGATAAATGAAATGCGAGACAATACGGTTTCAAAATCAAAAATCGAAGATTATTATACTTGGGTTAATGGCTTTGTAAAAAAAATGTATAAAAAAGAATTTAATCTTGATTTATAAAACAGAAATATGAAATTTAAACTGCTAATCATTGTTACGGCTGCATTAATGTTTTCCTGCAAAACAAAAACAGTCGAAAATAATAAAAAACAAACTAATTCCGAAAAAATTCACGTTGCCGTATTTTCCGGAAACGGGGCAAGTCCGGTTTGCGTTATCGAAACTTTGGAAGCTCTGAAAATTGATAAAGGCATTGAAGGAAAAGCTGTTGACGGACATGATGTTGCCGAAGGAAAGCTTTCCGATTTCGAGGTGATTATATTTCCCGGAGGCAGCGGAAGTAAAGAACTTAACAATCTCGGAAAATCCGGTGTTGACAGCATTCGCAATTTTGTAATGAAAAAAGGCAAAGGACTTATCGGTATTTGTGCCGGCGGTTTTATGACCATGTCAACCGACGGTTATCCGTCTTTAAAATTGTCGGGATATAAGCAATTAGACCGTCCGCATTACAACAGAGGCAGGGGCTTGGTGCAATTTAAACTTACCGACAGAGGAGAGGAGTATTTCCCCGAATTAAAAAATCATAATTTATTTTTGCAATATTACGACGGTCCGGTTATGCAATTGAAAGACAGTACAAAAGAAGATACTTCCGAACTTGCTGAATTTGTATCCGATATACATCCCGATAATTTTGCTCCGGCAGGACTTACTCCCGGCAAAACTTTTCTTTATTTTCAAAATGCGGGAAAAGGAAAAATATTCGGCATCGCCGGGCATCCCGAAGCAACACCCGGAATGCGGTGGATGATTCCGCGAATGGTTCGTCTCGTCAGCCGAAATAAAACTGTATCTTATGACACTTTTTGGGTACGTCCGCAACTTAACGATAAAGAAATATTTTTTGACAAAGCGTTAAGAAAACAAGAAAAAGAATTGTTCTATAATTTATTGTCCGACAGTACGGAATTGCAGATTGCGGCGATGAATACTCTGTATTCCTACCGCTCTCGCCCTGCCGTGCGTTGGAATATCGGTTTGCTGCGGGATAAAAACCCGAAAATAAGAAAACATGCTGCTTATTTATTAATGCAGACAGAATATTCGGCGGCTCTTCCCGATTTGGAAACTGCCTATAAAACAGAAAGCGACAGTACCGTTAAAATACAAATTAAAAAGGCAATCGACCGTTTAAAATAGTTTTTTTCATTTTTTTATTTTTTTGGTTTCTCCTCGCAAGTAATTTTTTGCGGGGAGTTTTTTATTTTTTCAGGAAACAAAAAATAAAAACTATTTTTGCACCTTATCGATAAATTAAAATAAGAACCTTTGAATTTCGCATTATTTACGGCAAAACGTATCACTTTTTCAAAAGCGGGGAAGAAAAAAATGTCTGCTTCGGTGCTTAATATTGCCGTAAGCGTAGTAGCACTCGGTATTGCCGTAATGATTATTACCGTTTCGGTCGTAACCGGGTTTAAAAAAGGTGTTTACCGAAAAATAATCGGATTTCAGGCACATATCACAATAAAAAACCGTGATATAAACGAAACTTACGAAACGCTTCCGGTTTCCGAAAATCAACCCTTTTACCCGGGAATCACAAAAATTAAAGGGATAAATCATATCCAAATTTATGCTACAAAACCGGGAATTATTAAAACAAAAACAGAAGTCCAGGGCATTGTGTTGAAAGGCGTAGGGAAAGATTATAATTGGAATTTTTTGAAAGAAAATCTTATAGAAGGAAAACTGCCGGATGTATCTTCCGAAAAAAAAACAAAAGATATTTTAATCTCAAAAAAAACGGCAGACCTGCTGAATTATAAACTCGGCGACAAAATGGATATTTATTTTATTCAAAATCCGCCGAAAGCTCGCCGTTTTAAAATTTGCGGAATTTATAAAACCGGAATGCAGGAATTTGATAAAATGATTGCTGTTTGCGATATCCGGCAAATTCAAAAAATAAATAATTGGAAGCCCGACCAAATCAGCGGATTTGAAATTTTTATCGACGATTATACAAATCCCGAAAAAATGACCGAAAAAGTTCAGGATGAAGTTGCATCAATAATCAGCGAAGACGGCAGCATGTTGCAAGTCAGTAACTATATGAGAGACAATCCGTTTATCGTTCAGTGGCTCAAATTATCCGATACAAATGTCGTCGTAATTCTTACTCTGATGATTATTGTTTCCGTTTTAAGTATGATTGCCGCTTTATTGACAATTATCTTGGAACGCACGACAATGATAGGAATTTTGAAAGCCCTCGGTGCCGGTAATTCTAAAATAATTAATATTTTTTTGTATAACGGTGCATTTCTTATTTTGAAAGGACTTATTATCGGAAATATTTTGGGAACGACACTGCTGTTTTTACAAAAAACTTTTAAAATAATTCCGCTTAATCCCGATTTATACTATGTTGACAGTGTTCCTGTTGATTTTAATTTTTTTAATTTATTGCTTTTAAATATCGGAACTTTAATAATAAGCGTTTTTGTTTTGATATTACCGGCACTTTTGGTTGCAAAAATTCATCCCGCCAAAACCATTAATTTTAAATAATCTTTGACATGAATAATGCTGCCGAAATAAAACAAGGATTATTAAAAGCAATGAAAAATAATTTGCCGGGTAACAAATCGCATTTAAAAATGATACCGGAAAGCAGATTGAATAATCCGGAATACAATAAAAAAAACGTAAAAAAAAGTGCCGTTTTGCTGTTGCTTTTTCCCGAAAATGAAACATACAATATTTTTTTTATTAAAAGAGCAGAAGATAACGGCAGCCATTCCGGGCAGATTGCTTTTCCCGGAGGAAAATTTGAAAAAACGGACAATAATCTTGAAAACACATCACTGCGGGAAACAGAAGAAGAAATCGGTATAAAAAAAGAAGATATACGAATAATAAAAGAACTGTCACCTTTGTTCATTCCGGTCAGTAAATTTTTAGTTTATCCTTTTGTCGGAATAATTGATTATAATCCGAAAATTACAATAAATTCAGATGAGGTTCAGGAAATTTTTTCTCTTGATTTTCAAAAAATAATCACTGCAAAACCGGTTGAAAAAACATTTGAAGTCCGAAATCAAAAAATTACGGCTCCGTTTTATATATTTAAAGAATTTGAAATTTGGGGTGCTTCGGCAATGATTTTAAGCGAATTTATTGACTTAATAAAAAGCGAATTTGTATAAAATATTTTATCTTGATAAATCTGTAATCTGTGTGAAACAAAAGCAACGATAATCCGAGAAATCTCTGTAATCTGTGTGAAACAAAGACAATCCGTGAAATTTAAGAACAATGGGAAAAAATAAACTCAAACGATTTAAAGAAAACGAAACCTTTGAACATTTGTTTCAACCTTCCGCAAAAGAAATGTTTACGGGTAATTTTTTTCTGAAAGGAAAATGGAACAAAGAATATTTTAAAAACAATAATCCGATTATTTTGGAAGTCGGTTGCGGAAAAGGCGAATATACCGTCGGTCTTGCCCGAAAATATCCCGATAAGAATTTCATCGGTATTGACATAAAAGGTCCCCGATTGTGGAGAGGAGCAAAAAACGTAAAAGAAGAAAATCTGAGAAACGTTGCTTTTATCAGAAATAAAGTCGAATTTTTAACATCATTTTTCGGTGAAAATGAAATAAGTGAAATTTGGATTACATTTCCCGACCCGCAGCTCAAAAAAATGAAAAAACGGCTTACTTCGGCACGTTTTCTCGAAACTTATTCAAAAATTCTTATTCCCGGCGGTATTATTCATCTTAAAACCGATAATTTCCCTTTACATGAGTTTTCCAAAGAAATAATTGAACTGAACAATTTGAAATTAATTTCAAAAACGGATGATTTATATTCTTCCGATTTAAACGGCACAGTTAAAGAAATAAAAACTTTTTATGAGAAAAAATTCCTTGAAGAAGGTTTAAAAATTACTTACCTGCAATTTAATTTGAACGGGAAAAGTGATTTTGAAAATCCTACTTTGAAATAAAATCATTCATTAAATGTTGAAGATAAGCTTTTCCGAAAATATTTTCGGAATTTGTATCTTCTTCTTTAATGTATTTTTTTTGGTTATTATCAAAAACCTGAATTGTTGTATCGGTTAAAAAGCCAAAACCGTTATTAAAATCATAAAAAGCAAAACTTTTTGATTCTTTCGAGAAAATATCTTTTGAAAAATTATATTCATCAGCAGAGATATTAAGTTGATTTAAAAGCGTTGCGGCAATATCTGTTTGCCCGGCATATTTAGTTGTTACGGTATCTTTTTTTATTGCTCCTCCCGTCCAAATCATCGGTATATGAAATTTTTCGGGAAGATACATTTTTGTATAGCCGGGAAATTTAGAGCCGTGGTCGGCAACTAATATTATTAAAGTATTATCCCAATTTTTTAATGTTTTCATATTTTCAATATATTTTCCTAACGATTTATCCGTATAATATACCGAATTTAAAAAAAGACTTTCTTCATCATTCCCTTTTATAACGGTTTTCATGGGAACTTCAAAAGGTTCGTGGCTGCTTAATGTCATAAAAACTTTAAAATAGCTGTTTTTTTCGTTTTTGCACTCTTCAAACAGTTTATTAAAAACTATATGGTCGTGAATTCCCCATTTAGAATTTCTTTCGGAATCGGGAAAATCATCAATTGTTACGATTTTATCAAAATTATTATGAATAAGATATGATTTGATATTTGCAAAATTTATATCAAACCCGCAAATCCATTCGGTTTTATATCCTTTATCTTTTAAATTTCTTGTTAAAGTCGGTAATTTTTCAATTTTACCGGAGTAATTCATTATTGCCGATTTCGGTAAAGCGGGATATCCGCTTAGAACAGCAACAATTCCTTTAACCGTTCTGTCTCCCGAGGCATAGAAATTTTTAAACATTATACCTTCATGTGCCAGTTTATTTAAATTCGGAGATATTCCGTTTCTGCCGCCGAAAGCACTTGATATTTTTGCCGTAAAACTCTCTAAAATTATTATTACAATGTTCGGTTTTTTATTTTTTAGCAGAAAATGATTTTTGTGAATTGATTTTTTGTCCGGATATAGTGAGTTAAAATATTTGTCGGCTTTTTTATCTTCAAAAAAGACAACTTTCTTAAATTTATTCATTTCGCTTAATGCAAATCCGACATTCCAAATAACATTAATTGCAGCATGATTTATAAAAACATTTTTTTTTGAAAAATATACAGTTCCGGTATTCATCGGAGCTATCCCTACGGAACCTCTTATCGGTAATATTAATGTTCCGGTAATGACTAAAAACAGCAGAGAGGTTTTGTATTCTGTTGATTTCATTTTTTTTAACAGACTATCAATATATTTTCTGAAAACGAATAAAGAAGACAGAAATAAAACTAAAAATATTATTAACAAAATAATTAATGTTTTAATATCGGTTGAAGCAGCAGCATATTTCGGCTCGGATAAATATAATAAGGGCGTAGTATCTGTTCTGAAACCCCAATTTTTATATAATTCCGTATCGAAAACAATAATAATACTTGTAATAAGCAACAACACAACGGTATAAATATTAATAAAATATCTGAAAAATAACGGCTTAATATAAGGTGTAAAAACAATTAATAAACCGGGAATAACTAAAAAATATCCGGTTACGGAAGCATCTTGTCGCATACCGTAGAAAAAAGAAAGAACTATTTCCGAAAAATCAACGGTTTTCGTTAAATCAAAATTATAAATTAAAAATAATAATCTTGCTGTTGCAAAATACAGCATAAAAAACAAACTGTAAAAAAAGAAAAATTTTATTCTGTGTTTCATCTGAAAATGTTTTATATACTTTTGGCTTTTTGCAAAGTTTTAAAAAATAAACTCATGAAAAAAATATTATTTATAATAAATCCGATTTCGGGAATAGGCAAGCAAAAAAAACTTGAAAAAATTATTAATAAACAGCTTGATAAAAATAAATTTTATTTCGACATTCGTTATACCGAATATGCCGGTCATGCAATCGAAATTACGAAAAAAGCAGTCGGAATTTATGATGCCGTAATTATTGCCGGCGGCGACGGTTCCGTTAACGAAACGGCTCAATCACTGATAAATACCGATACTGCTCTGGGAATTATACCTGCCGGCTCGGGCAACGGTTTTGCAAGGCATCTGAAATTACCGCTTAAACCCGAAAAAGCACTTGAAGTTATCAACGGTTTTAAAATAAAAACAATTGATACCGGACTGTTCAACGGAAAATATTTTTTAAATGTTGCCGGTGTCGGCTATGATGCCGAAATGGCTTTTCGCTTTTTGAAACTCGCAAAAAGAGGTTTTTTCGGTTATGCAAAAGTCGTACTTTCGTCCTTCGATTTATTGAAAGGTAAAAAAATGAAAATTAAATTTAATAATACGGAAATTGAAGATACTTTTTTCCTTATAACTTTTGCAAACGGTTCGCAATTCGGTTTAAATGCAAAAATTTCACCCTCCTCCGAAATTGACGACCAAACGGCGGAACTTGTTACAATAAAACGTTTCCCGTTTATTGTCGCACCCTTTCTTGCTCTCAAATTGTTTACCGGGAACATAAACAAATCAACTTATGTAAAAACATATAAAACAAACAAACTCCGAATTTTAAATACCGAAAAAATAATTGCTCATACCGACGGCGAACCGTTTGAAACAAGCGGAAATATTATTGCCGAATTGCTTCCTCAATCCTTAAAAATTATTGTTCCCGTTTGAAAATATTTTAACTTTTTTAATATCTTTGCACCAAAATCGAATATGTATAAATTTTTAATTCGTCCGATTTTATTCTTGTTTCAGCCCGAAACCATTCATCACTCTCTTATCGGCTTTTTAAAAGTATTAAATATTATTCCCTTTACGAAAACCCTTTTAAGGGTTTTTTTTATGCCGAAAAACAAGCTGCCGGAAAGAGAATTATTCGGCTTGAAATTTAAAAATCCTGTCGGGCTTGCTGCCGGATTTGATAAAAATGCCGAAGTCTTTGATATTATCGGCAGTTTCGGTTTCGCCTTTGCGGAAATAGGAACGGTAACACCGCTCGGTCAAACCGGAAACCCCAAACCGCGACTTTTTCGCCTTAAAAAAGATAAAGCGATTATTAATCGAATGGGTTTTAACAACAAAGGACTCGTAAATGCCGTAAAAAATTTAAAAACACGAAAATCAAACATTATTATCGGCGGAAATATCGGGAAAAATACTGCAACACCCAACAACAAAGCAAATGAAGATTATTTCCGTTGTTTTAATGATTTATTTCCTTATGTCGATTATTTTACGGTCAATGTCAGTTGCCCTAATATCAGCGATTTACACGAGTTGCAAGATAAAGAAGCATTGCTCGAACTGCTTTCGGGTATTCAAAAAATAAACAAAGCAAAAGCAAAACCAAAGCCGGTATTGCTAAAAATTTCACCCGATTTAAATTTTTCTCAAATTGACGATACGCTTGAAATTATAAAACAAACAAAACTCGACGGAATTGTTGCCGTAAATACAACATCGCAACGATACAACTTATCTTATTCGAAAAAAGAACTTGAAAAAATCGGAAACGGCGGATTAAGCGGCAAACCTTTAAAAGACCGCTCAACCGAAATTATTCGTTATATTTCCGGAAAAACCGGAGGCAAACTCCCGATAATCGGCACAGGCGGAATAATAACGCCCGAAGATGCCCTCGAAAAATTAAATGCCGGGGCAAATCTGATACAAATTTATACGGGTTTTATTTACGAAGGACCCTCTTTAATCAGAAAGATTAACAAATTAATTATTAAAAACAAGTGAGAATACTTATAAAGAACTGTAATATAAACGGCAAAATTCAAAATCTTCTTATAAAAGATAAGATTATTGACTATATCGGCAGTAATTCTCCGAATGCCGATATCGAATACGATATAACCGGATTAAACTTAATTCCC
>CAZCPV010000045.1:0-15246 GCA_964500765.1 uncultured Draconibacterium sp. | reverse complement strand
TAATGTCAACAGCTGTATGTTTATTTACGTTATAAACAATGAATTGCGATTCTTTTCCGGTTCTTATTTTTTTGAAAGTTCCTATTTATGTTATTGTGTATTTTATTGATAATGATAATTTTATATATATGATTGTTAAGTTTTATGAATAATTCTGGCTAAATACCGTTGCTTTTTCTATCTTTGCAACCCTTTTAATTTTTCTTAGTATGTATTTAACGATTTTTTTAATCATAATAACTTCAATCGTTTCCTTTTTGGCATTCAACAATTACGAATTATTGAATAAGCTGAAATTTAACGCCTACATGGTTTGGCATAAAAAACAATATGCCCGTTTGCTGTCTCATGCATTGGTACATAACGGATGGCTGCATCTTATTATCAACATGTATGTTCTGTGGATTTTCGGACAATTTATCGAAAATGCCTTTACCCAACTTTTTTCGGCTGGAAAATTTTTATATATTTTAATGTATATTCTTGCCGTACCTTTTTCGGCTTTCCCGGCATTATTAAAAAACAAAAACAATCACTATTACAATGCGGTAGGTGCATCCGGTGCCGTTTCGGCAGTCGTTTTCACAACTATTTTATTAGCACCTAAAACCTCTTTATTTCTGATGTTTATCCCGATACCGATACCCGCATACATTTTCGGTGCATTGTATCTCGTTTATTCTTATTTTATGAGCAGAAGAGGGAAAGACAATATAGCACACGATGCCCATTTTGCCGGCTCCGTTTTCGGATTTACATTTCCGTTAATATTTGAGCCGCAATTATTTATGAATTTTATACATCAAATATTTTAAAATAAAATTTTTATATAATGAAAAAGAAGAAAATCGTTATAGCTCTCGGCGGAAACGCCTTATTAAGAGGCAACCAAGCCGGCACCATAGAAGAACAGGAACAAAATACCCGTGAAACACTTTTAAATATTATTCCTTTGATAAAAGAAGGACACGAAATTGTATTAAGCCACGGAAACGGGCCCCAAGTCGGAAATATTTTAATGCGTAACGATGCCGGCGAAGAAATGTACAACATTCCGCAAATGCCTTTGGATATTTGCGTTGCCGATTCGCAAGGCGGCATCGGTTATATGATTGAACGAGTTTTGCGTAATATTTTTATTGAAGAAAATATTCAGAAAGATATCGTAACTTTAGTAACGCAGGTTGCAGTTGATAAAAACGACCCTGCTTTCCAAAATCCCGTAAAACCGGTAGGAAAAATTTACGACAAAGAAACTGCCGACAAATTAGCCGCCGATAAAGGATGGATTTTTAAACCCACACCAAAAAAAGTCGGCGGATGGCGACGCGTAGTCCCCTCACCCGAACCGCTTGACATTTTCAATATCAAAACCATTGAGAATATTACCGACCACGGAGCCGTTGTAATTGCTTCGGGCGGCGGAGGTATTCCCGTTTATATTGATGAAAACAAAAAAATAAGACCGACCGAAGCCGTTATCGACAAAGATAAAGCATCTTCATTACTGGCTTCAAAAATGAATGCCGACGAGTTTTATATTTTAACCGATGTTTCGTATGTTTATATAAACTTTAACGAACCGAATCAGCAAAAACTCGATTTCCTTAACCGAAAAGATGCCCTGAAATATATGGCGGAAGGAAAATTCGGCGAAGGAAATATGGCACCTAAAATACGTGCGTGCTTAAATTTTATTGAAAACGGAGGAAATAAAAGCGTAATAACGGAAGCCACAAAACTTACCGACAAATCTTACGGTACAAAAATAACTATGGAATACGAAGATTAAACTATCTCAAATTCACATATCGATGTTTAAAAGGTCTGACAGTCATTGAACGACCGATGCAATTAAGTTACAGCTCATATAAAGAAAGAATTCGGTTCAATATCATTGATATTTGAGCCGAATACATTATCTTTGTGAGCTAAATAAATGGTATGGATAATAAAGAATTGATAATAGAATATGTAAAAAATAATCCCGGTTCTTCATCAAAAGAAATTTTTAAAGGTATCGGAGAGAAAAAAAGTCTTGCTACCGTAAAACGTATATTATCAAAATTGATACACGAACGACTGATTATTTCGACCGGCAAAGGAAAATCTACACGATATAATCTTTCACCTGTATATAAACTTTTCGAGCCGATTGAAATAAGCGAATATTATAAAAAGGAAATTGATGAAAGAGAAATTAATGAACATTTTAACTTTTCAATAATCACTGAAATATTACCGGCAGTTGACTTATTCTCGGAAGAAGAAAAGAAAAAATTGAATCAGCTTCAAGAAATCTATAAGAAGAATATTTCGGAATTAAGCGAATATGAATACAAAAAAGAATTAGAACGTCTTGCAATTGATTTGAGTTGGAAATCATCACAAATAGAAGGAAATACATATTCTTTGCTTGAAACAGAACGTTTGTTAAAAGAAAAAGAAACCGCATCGGGAAAATCAAAAGAGGAAGCCGTAATGTTGTTAAATCACAAAGACGCTATTGATTTTATTATTGAAAACCCGAATTATTTATTTCCCTTAACTGTTTCTAAAATTGAAGATATTCACAGTATCTTGACAAAGGAACTTGCTGTTGACAGAAATATCCGTAAAAGAAGAGTCGGAATATCAGGAACAAACTACAAACCTATTGATAATAAATTTCAGATAAAAGAAGCTTTGACAGGAATGTGTGACTTAGTAAATAACAAGCAAAGTATTTTTGAGAAAGCATTATCAGCATTGTTGTTGATTTCATACATTCAGCCGTTTGTTGACGGAAACAAGCGAACAGCAAGAATAATAAGTAATGCAATATTAATTAATTACCAATATTGCCCAATATCGTTCAGAACGGTTGACAGTGTAAATTATAAAAAGGCAATGCTTTTGTTTTATGAACAAAATAATATAACAAGTTTCAAAAAAATATTTATTGAGCAATATGAATTTGCCGTTAAAACTTACTTTTAGAAAGGAAAATAAATAGAACGAACTGCCGATAAAAATTTCTCATATTAAAACCGCAAACCGGCAAATCTATCCGATAACTTGCGGATTTTAGAAAAAAAAACAAAACCCTGCATTCTCTTAGTTGCAGGGTTTTTATTTTTAATATCAAAATCTTAATCGTCTTTTTTACTTTTCAATATAAATTTATCGTAAATAAACAAACCTGTTACTGCAATTAAACCTATTATCGTAAATACAATCCAAATCTTAGAAGGATTATAATTATCCCAAAGATATTGTGTTAATTGAGATCGTGTCATTCCTAATTTATTACAAGCACTGTTTATATAATCATTTTGTGTAAACCCTGTTTCTTTAGAAATTTCCGGAATTTGTATATTCCTTTTTAATATTTCGGTTTGAAGCAATGAAATTTTATCACTCATTGATTGATAAACTCTGCCGGACAAAATCCCTGCAAGAAAATTTCCGATTGCTACAGGCAGAAATGAATATCCCATATAAAGTGCCACTTTATCTTTTGGGGCAATACTTCCGATATATTCAGTTATTTTGGGAGATGCAGCCATTTCCCCGATAGCAAATATAAAGATTCCGAATACGGCATAACCGACATTATTTGTAGCAAAAGCCATCCCGACTCCTAATGCAGCTACAATTATTCCGCTTATCATTGAATTAATCGGTTTTAACCTCATTACAACAGTTGATACAAGTAATTGAAAGATAATAATAAACCCGGCATCAAAACTGACAACAATTTCCGGCTTAATCATTTTAGTTCCGTCTTCAGGACCGAAAAACCAAGCTAAACCTGACCATATTGATGCAAAAAAATCATATAAAGAACTTGTATCAATCCATTGATCCACAAAATTAGGCAGAGTATAAAATATTTGATTAAACATTGTCCAAAATCCGACAATAAATAATAAGAACAGAATAAACTTAGAATCTTTGAAAATTGTTGTTATATTGCTGAAAATCTTCTTATTGCCGGCACCAATCGGTAATGTTTTAATGAAATTAACAAATTTAAAACTTAATCGCTCTTTCAGTAAAAAAACAATAAAACTTTCTGCTATAAAAATTGTCAGAAAAACAGTAAAAAAGAAAACAAAGACAACTATTGAGGCAAACATTGTCCATATTAACATCGCATAATCATAAAAAATATTTTTAGATTCAATCGGGTTTTCTCTTTTTGGTTCCTTATAAAAGAAAATAACTAATATTAAATTAATGATAATTGAAACCGTTGACATAATGAAGACATTATTCCAATCAATTACTCTCATTTTTGAAGCTACGATAGGACCGAAAAAACCGCCGATATTTACCATCATATAAAATATTCCGAAACCGATTGAACGTGTATCTTTATCAGTTGTTTTTGCAATAGTTGCAGAAACAATAGGTTTGAACATTGCAGCACCGAGAGCAACATATAAAAAAGCAAAAAATACAAAACCGTAAGTTGTAAATTGTCCCATCATAAAATAACCTGATGATAAAATTACATAAGCAACAATTAAAACTTTTCGGTAACCGAAACGATCGGCAACAGCTCCCGTTACAATAGGCAATAAATATAAAATTGCCGTTACAATTCCCATAATATCACCTTTCTGTGTCTGTGAAAAACCCAAAGCACCTTCATCTGTTGAATTTGTTAAATAAAGTGCAAGAATTGCAAACAATCCGTACCATGCCCAACGCTCAAATAACTCCATCGAATTTGCCACCCAAAACGTTTTCGGGAATTTCTTAAAAACTTTTCCGAATTTACTCATTTCAAATATTTTTTAGTTAAGACATGCGAAGTTAAAATATTTCGGCAAACCGGAATAAAATATTTTAATTAAAAGGATATTTTTATCTTTGCAAACCAAACCGTTTTTTGCCTATAATTGCATCCTATGCAAACAATAAAGATAACTGACTTCTATGATGAATTCAGACCGTATAACGAAAAAGAAGCCCTCGAAGCCGTAAAACGCATTTTTGCAAACAAACGGTTTAAAGAATTAATTCATTATTTTTTCCCCGATTTAAATGATGCGGATTACCGGCAATTAATGAATTCCGTTAAATCAATCAATGATTTTCAAATGAAAATTATGCACCAAATAACGGATAAAGTTATTGAAAATACAATAGAAAAATTAAGTATCTCGGGGCTTGAAAATATCGAAAAAGATAAGCATTATGTTTTTATATCAAACCACAGAGACATTGTTTTAGATGCAACACTGTTTGAATATCTTCTTGTTGATAACGGTTTCAGAACTACGGAAATAACTTTCGGAAATAACCTGATGGAAGACCCGCTTGTTTTCGATATCGGAAAAACCAATAAGATGTTTAAAGTGTACCGAAAAGGCAGCCCGAAAGAATTACTGAAAAAAACATTGCAACTTTCGGAATATATCCGTTATACCGTTTTTAACAAAAAAGAGTCAATTTGGATTGCACAACGCGGCGGCAGAACAAAAAACGGCGATGACAAAACACATTCGGGAATTTTAAAAATGCTGAACGCCTCCGGAACAAAATCGTTTGAAGAAAATATGCGTGAACTCAATATTGTTCCGCTCTCCGTTTCTTACGAATTTGAACCGAACGATCATTTAAAAGTTAACGAACTTCTGCATACCGTAAACGGAAAATATACAAAAGCAAAAGGAGAAGACATCAACAGTATTATTGACGGAACATGCAGCAACAAAGGCAAGGTGCATATTGCCGTCGGCAAACAAATAAACTCAAAACTTCATCTATTGGAGGAAATTTCAAGAACAAATAATAAAGTTAAAAAATTAGCAGAAATTATTGATTCCGAAATTTATCGAAATTATCACCTTTTCCCGAATAATTATATTGCTTACGACTTATTAAAAAATTCAACTAAATTTAAAACCCGGTATTCCGAAATCCAAAAAAGCACCTTCCTTTCTTATAAAAAAGACCAATTGTCTAAAATAAATAAATTTTCCGAAGAAGCAGAAAAGCTGTTTTTAACGATATATGCAAAACCGGTAATGAATGTTTATAATTTATGATTTTTTTCAATTAGAAGACAAATTAAAAACTTCCTTTTTTAATAATTCTCTGAAATCTTTTGTATTTAAAATCATAATGTGTTTTAAAAGCCATTTTCTGAGAAATTCGGCAAAACCGTACAAAACAATGATATTATTCGATTTATACGAAGTTTTTAATTCCGCAATTCTTTCGGCTAATATATCTTCTAAAAGAAAATAACGATTTATTATTTCTCCGGAATAAACCTTTTTTTCATAATTAAAATGAAAATCGGCATAATCTTTAAGTTCGTCTAAAATCATAAAAATTTGACTGTTATCGGGGGTGAAAGTATCCGAAAATAATTCGTCATAAAAAGCATTTGCAATTGCGAACAATTTCTTGTGCTGTTTATCTATTTCCGGTATTCCGGTTTCATAACTTCTTTTCCAATTAAAATGTTTCATTTTTTTAAGTTTAAGTGTAGCTTTTTATATTTGACTCTTTTTACACCGATAAGTTGCATGAACGATAAAAAAAACCGAAAACCTGACTTTTTGTCCTGTATTGAATTCAATTTTATGCCGGCACAAACAGTATATATGCCTTTTTTTCATAAAATAAATAAAAAAAACGGACGGCACAATGATTGATAATTCAAAGTCGATAATTTGAATACTAATTAAAATAATATATAAAAATGGGAAAAATAATAGGTATAGATTTAGGAACAACAAATTCATGCGTTTCCGTAATGGAAGGAAACGAGCCGGTTGTTATACAAAACAGTGAAGGAAAAAGAACAACCCCTTCGATTGTTGCATTTGTGGAAGGCGGCGAGAGAAAAATCGGCGATCCTGCCAAAAGACAAGCAATTACAAACTCGGAAAAAACAATTTTCTCCATAAAACGATTTATGGGAGAAACTTACGATAAAGTAAAAAAAGAAATCGACAGAGTTTCATACAAAGTTGTAAAAGGAGAAAACAATACCCCGCGCGTAAAAATTGACGACCGATTATATACGCCGCAGGAAATTTCGGCAATGGTTCTTCAAAAAATGAAAAAAACTGCCGAAGACTTTTTGGGACAAGAAGTTACGGAAGCCGTTATTACCGTACCCGCTTATTTCAGCGACTCGCAAAGACAAGCCACGAAAGAAGCCGGAGAAATTGCCGGATTAACCGTAAAAAGAATTATTAACGAACCGACGGCTGCTGCATTGGCATACGGTCTCGACAAAAAACAAAAAGACGAAACCATTGCCGTATTCGACCTCGGAGGCGGTACTTTCGATATTTCGATTTTGGAACTTGGCGACGGCGTTTTTGAAGTAAAATCAACCAACGGCGATACACACCTCGGCGGCGACGATTTCGACCAAGTAATCATCAATTGGTTGGCGGAAGAATTTTTAAAAGACGAAAATATTGATTTACGAAAAGACCCGATGGCTCTTCAACGTTTAAAAGAAGCTGCCGAAAAAGCAAAAATCGAGCTTTCAAGTTCAACAAGCACGGAAATTAACCTACCGTATATTATGCCGGTTGACGGAATACCGAAACACTTGGTTCGTACCTTAACCAGAGCAAAATTTGAACAACTTGCCGATAAATTAATACAACGCGTTATCGAACCGTGTAAAATTGCCATGAAAGATGCAGGAATTACAAATTCCGATATTGACGAAGTAATTCTTGTAGGTGGTTCTACGCGAATACCGGCAATTCAAAAAGTTGTTGAAGACTTTTTCGGTAAAACTCCTTCAAAAGGCGTAAACCCCGATGAAGTGGTTGCAATAGGTGCAGCTATCCAAGGCGGTGTATTATCCGGCGATGTAAAAGACGTTTTATTGTTAGACGTTACTCCGCTTTCGCTCGGTATTGAAACTATGGGCAGCGTGATGACAAAATTAATCGAAGCCAACACAACCATACCGACGAAAAAAACGCAAACATTCACCACGGCGGTTGACAATCAACCTTCGGTTGAAATACATATAATTCAAGGAGAAAGAGCAATGGCTCACGATAATAAAACTATCGGACGGTTCCATTTAGACGGTATCCCGCCGGCACCGAGAGGCGTTCCTCAAATTGAAGTAACTTTCGATATTGACGCAAACGGTATTTTAAACGTATCGGCAAAAGATAAAGGTACCGGTAAAGAACAAAAAATAAGAATTGAAGCTTCTTCCGGATTATCCGAAGAGGAAATTAAAAAAATGAAAGACGAAGCTGCCGCAAACGCAGAAGCCGATAAAAAAGCAAAAGAAAAAATTGACAAAATCAATCAAGCCGATTCATTAATTTTCCAAACCGAAAAACAATTGAAAGAATTCGGCGACAAATTACCGGCAGACAAAAAAGCACCGATTGAAGATGCTTTAAAAAAGTTGAAAGAAGCACATAAAAATCAAGATTTGGATGCTATTGATAAAGCAATGAATGAACTGAATACGGTATTCCAAGCCGCATCACAGGAGATGTACAGCCAAGGGGCACAGGCAGGAGGTGCACAAGGAGCAAATTTCCAAGATGCAAATATAAATAATCCGTATGCAGGTCAACAAAGCGGTGATGATGATAAAAAATCAGGCGATGACGACATACAAGATGTGGATTACGAAGAGGTAAAATAGGAATTAATAATAATTGATAAAAAAACCGGCTTAAGCCGGTTTTTTTATCAATTAGTTTTGGGGTTTTGTGTAAATGTTTTTTTAACAAAAGATTTTTTTAAAAAATTGCCGAAACTATAAAAACCTTTTAAAATGATTTCTTATAAATATAATAAAGACAAAGAAATTGTTGAAACAATTATAACGGGTACCGTAAAGATTAAAGATTTAACCGAATATATTATTACATTAGGTAAAGACAAAAATTTACCCGAAACACTTAAAATATTAACCGATGCCCGAAATGCCGAATTTTATCCCGAAACCCAACCGGAAGATTTGGCTGAAGTTGTAAAGGCAAATTACAAATCTCTTGCCGCTCGTAATTATGTTTATGATGCTTTCACGGTATCAACTCCGACAGAAACGGCAATGGGGAAACTGTATGAAGAATTCAGCAAAGCCGAAAATTATAAGTTTAAAATTTTTTCAACCATGGAAGCAGCCGAAAAATGGCTTAATAAATTCTGAAAATCATTTTTTCCCGTTCAATTCTTCCTGAAACAAATTAAAAATCCGAATATATTCGTCCGTCCAACTCGAAGCATTTTTAAACCCATGCCTTTCAACCGGATAAGGAGCAATTTCCCAATTATGTTTACCGAGTTCTATCAATTTTTGAGACAGTCTTACAACATCCTGATAGTGAACATTATCGTCAATCATTCCGTGTAATATCAAAAGATGCCCTTTTAATCCGTCGGCGTAATAAATCGGTGAACTTCGTACAAAAGCCAAACTGTCGGTAACCGGCGTATTTAAAATATTCGAGGTGTAACCGTGATTATACTGTGCCCAATCGGCAACCGAACGAATAGCGGCACCCGCTTTAAAAACATCCGCTGCTTTAAACATAGCCGACAAAGTTATAAACCCGCCGTACGAACCGCCGTAAATTCCTATTTTTCCCGGATTGATACCGTATTTTTCAACCAAAAATTTTGCTCCGTCAACTTGGTCCGACAAATCTTTTCCGCCCATAAAGCGATAAATTGCCGTTCGCCGGTCTCTGCCGTAGCCGGCACTGCCTCTGTAATCTATATCCAAAACCGTGTAACCGTTATCCGCCAACAAATTATGAAACATATATTCGCGATAATAATAACTCCATTTTTTATCGGCATCTTGCAAATATCCGGCACCGTGAACAAAAATTACGGCAGCATTATTTTTCATTTTTTCTTTCGGAAGATACAAGCGAGCATAAACCTTTGTCTTGTCCGATGCTTTAAAAGTTACAATTTCTGGGGCACGCCAAGGATATTTCTTAAATTCCGAAGTCAAAGAATGTGTAATTTGGACAAAATTGGGTTCCCTTTCATTTTTCATCAAAAACAACTCCCAAGGTTTATTCGAATACGAATATCTGACCGCCGTATATTTTTCATCAGGCGATAATACAACTTCATTATTTCCTTCTTTTTTCGTTATCCGAATTTTATTTTTCCCGTTCACATTGCATCTGTAAAAATGAACTTCTCCGGGATGAACTTCATTTGAAGAAAAATACCAAAATTTTCCGTCTTTCGATAATTTCGGATTGTAAATTTCAAAATTTCCTTTCGTAATTTGCTTTTTTCGGGCTGTTTTTATATTGTATGTATAAAGGTGCGAATAACCGCTTTCTTCCGATTGAAAATACACGGTTTCGTTATCGGGCATCCAACCGATTGTTTTTTTATAATCCGAAAACCAACCGATACCGGGTCCGCCTATCCACGCCTTATCGTGCTGATGTTCAATAGTTTTTACGGTTTTCTTTTTAAAATTAATTGATGCCAACCATCTGTCTTTACGGTCGTTTGATAAAATTTCAATAAACGCATTTTTTCCGTCAAAACTCCAATACGGTCTGGTAATATACCCTATTCTGTCTTTATTTTCATATTTTTTATCGGGATAATCTTTTGTAAACTCCGGAACATAATCATAGCCGTCCAAGCCGGTAAAATCAATCAAAAATGTTTTCCTTTTTTGAATGTCATAAACAGAAAAAAAGTATTTCGAATTCGGTCTGCCGACTTTCGATCGCGATTTTATATTTTCGGTATAACCGGAAGTTGTTACATAATGCGGAATAATCGTGTTTTTTGTTTTTGCACGCTTTACGGTTAAATAAGTAATATATTTACCGTTAGGCGATAAGTCAATGTTAATCAAACTTTTACCTTCCGTATAAATCGGCAACGGTTTCAGTTCTTCCAATCTTTCATTGCTTATTTTTCTTTCCTTGTTTTTTGTTTCTTTTTCTTTTAATACGGTAAATAATCTCAATTGGTCTTCTTTCAGCCACTCGTCTTGTTCACTTAATTTCTTTTCGGAAGGGGCAAAGCCGGTTTTAAAATTGCTTACTTGCTTGGTTTGTCCGGTTTTAACATTCCACACAAAAAGGTTATTATCTTTCCTGTACACAATATTCCCCGATAACAAAAATTTCGGATTGTATTCATAAGCCGTTGTTTCTGTTATTTTTAAAATCTTTCTGTTTTTAATTTTATACAGAAAAATATCACCGTTTTTTTCGTAAGTGCAATATGAACTGTCGGTATTATACACATAATCTTCGGGGAAAGTCATTCTTTCTTTAAAAGAAACTTTTTCAATTTTTTCGGTTTTTAAATTGTATGCATACAAACTGTCGCTTAAAGCATTATCGGGATTGTAATAAAAATAAAATTTATCGCCGGCAATACTCCAAAACGGCTTTCCTGGCAAATGACCGACAAATTTATCGCCCTGCATAATTTGTTTTATGCTTAATTCAGATTTATTTTCAATTTGAGAAAATGCAAAATTTGTTGTTAAAAACACCAAAAATATCGCCGTAAATAAGGTTGTTTTGTTCATCGCAAAAAATTAAATTATTCTGAAAAGTATAATAATCTTCCGAAATAAAAAAATCCGACAGACAAAAAACCCTTTTAATTTAACAATCTGCCGTTTGCATACTTTATTATAAAAGCGTATTTTTGAAGATTGATGAAAAAAAGCGAAAACATATCCGAAAAATTTTTGCACTACATCTGGAAAAATAAACTTTTCGATACCGAGAACAAGCTTGATGATGAAGGCAATAAAATTGAAATTCTTTCAACCGGAATACAAAACACCGATGCCGGTCCCGATTTTTTTAATGCAAAAATTAAAATCGGAAATACTTTGTGGGCGGGAAATGTTGAAATTCACATCAAATCATCCGACTGGTACAAACACAATCATCATAAAAATAAAGCATACAACAATGTAATATTGCATGTTGTTGTCGAAAACGACAAAAAAACCGTTGCGGAAAACACGAAAAAAATTCCGACACTTGTTTTAAAATACAATCCCGAACTTTTCGACAGATATTCGGAACTCTCCGAAAATCAAAGCTCAATTTCCTGCGAAAATTTTATTTCCGAAATCGATACGTTTATCTTAAACAGCTGGCTGTCAAACTTATTAATTGAAAGAGCCGAACAAAAAACAAGCTATGCCGAAAATTTATTCAATTTCAAAAAAAGTAATCGAGAAGAGATATTCTATATTCTTACGGCACGTGCATTCGGATTTAAGGTTAATGCACTGCCTTTCGAAATGCTTGCAAAATCCTTGCCTTCAATTATTCTTGCCAAGCACAAAAACAATAAATTTCAAATTGAAGCTTTGCTTTTCGGTCAAGCCGGAATGTTAAGCGACGAAACTATCGAAGATGAGTATTATCTGAAATTAAAAAAAGAATACACCTTTTTAAAAGCAAAATATAATTTACAGCCGATTAAAGCACATTTGTGGAAATTTTTGCGTATTCGCCCGTCGAATTTCCCGACTGTAAGAATTTCGCAATTTGCCGATTTAATTTACAAATCATCGCATTTATTTTCAAAAATTCTTGAAGCAAAAAATGTTTCGGAACTTGAAAAAATGTTTGAAACCAAAGCCGGCGAATATTGGAATACACATTATAAATTCGGAAAACCGACAGGCGAAAAAATAAAAAAACTCGGAAAATCCGCCGTACATTCAATCATTATAAATACGGTTATCCCCTCTTTGTTTCTTTACGGAAAACAAAAAGATAAGAATGAAATTATCGAAAAAGCAATTTATTTTCTGGAAAACATTAAAGCCGAAAAAAATACTGTTACAAAAAAATGGAAAAATGCCGGAATAATTATAAAAAATGCCTATTATTCGCAATCGTTAATTCAACTTTATAACGAATATTGCACAAAAAACAGATGTTTGGATTGCCGTATCGGGTATTTTTATATTCAAAACAAAAAAACACATGAGTAAAGAATTTCGAAATATATACATTGCCTCTGTTTTCCTGCTGTTTATATTTTTAGCGGGCATTACGGGCTTTATTTTAATCGAAAATTATTCCTTGCCGGAAGCAATTTACATGACTATACTGACTATGTCAACCGTCGGTTTCGGAGAAGTAAAACCGCTTTCGACACACGGCATGATTTTTACCGTTATTCTTATTGTTCTGAGTTTGGGAATATTCGGATATTTTGTAACTTCTGTTACGCGTATTTTTATTGACGGCGATTACAGAAAAGCACTGAAAATTTATTATAAAAACAAAAAATTAAAGAAATTGAAAAATCATATCATAGTTTGCGGATTCGGACGTAACGGTAAAAAAGCCGTTAACGACCTTTTGGAAATAAATAAAAAAGTCACAGTAATAGAAAATAATGTCGAAATAATAAACGACGAAACAAACAGAGAAATTTTTAAGAATAAAAATCTTATTCTTCTGAACGGAGACGCATCAAACGAAGAAACTTTGCTGAAAGCAAACATAGAAAATGCAAAAGCCGTATTAACAACCTTACCCAACGATGCCGAAAATTTACTGATTGTTCTTACGGCAAGAGATTTGAACAAAAATTTAAAAATTATTTCTCGCGTTTCCGACGAACATTCGTTTAAAAAATTAAAACGTGCCGGTGCCGACAATATTATTATGCCCGATATTGTGGGCGGTGCCCGAATGGCAAAACTAATTACGGAACCGGATATTGTTGAGTTTCTGGAACTTATAATGTTGAGAGAAGGACAAGATGTTAATTTGGAAGAAATTTCTTGCGACGATTTGGCATCGTGTTTTGTAAACAGCACCATTGCCGATTTGGATGTACGCAGAAAAACAGGTGCAAACATTATCGGCTTAAAACAAAAAGACGGAAGCTATTTATTTAATCCTAACGGTGATATTGAATTAAAAAAAGAAGACAAACTTTTTGTTCTCGGAACCGTAGAACAGGTTGATAAATTAAAGTCACTGTTAGAAAGCGGGCATTATTTTGATGAAAATTAGAATTTGAAAATTATTTTGTTTTTCGTAACACCGTTCTTTTCAATAACGTTGTATAAATCGGTTCGTTTCCTAACTGTGCCGTAACAACCGATGCCGTAACCGCAGTTAAAATCAAAGGTAATATCATTTCATAATTTGAAGTCATTTCAACAGCCAAAACCAGCCCGGTAAGCGGGGCTCTTACGGTTGAAGCAAAAATACCTGCCATTCCGGCAACGGCAAAAATACCCGGATTTGTAATAATATCAGGAAAATAAAGATGAGCAATATTCCCGAAAAACATTCCGAAAACAACTCCCAAAGCCAGCAAAGGGGCAAAAATACCGCCCGAAACACCTATTCCGTAACTGAAAATTGTAAGCAACATTCTTCCGACAAATAAAACCGCTAAAAATTTAAGCGTAAAAGAATTGTCCAAAACCATTCTAACGGTGCCGTATCCGCCGCCTATCATATCCGGACTTAATATTCCCGTTATCGTTATTAATATTCCGGCAAAAATAATACTTACAATCAATATTGTTTTGGAAATATTCTCAAAAAAATTTAAAACAGTAACAATTAGTTTATTAAATAAATATCCGACTAAACTGAGAAAAAATCCTAATACAACAAACATCCATATTGCCGAAATATCGGGATTATGAAAAATTGACATTTTAATAACCGGGTCGGCACCGATAAATATTCTTACAATTAAATCTGCGGTTCCCGAAGCAACCATAATTGCCGCAACAGAATAAAATGTATGCCTGAAATGTCCGTGCATTTCTTCAATAACAAAAATAATTCCTGCAAGCGGAGCATTAAAAGCACTCGCAAGACCGGCTGCCGCACCTGCCGAAATCAAAGGATTTTTTTCATCCGGCGGTTGCTTAAAAATATCTTCCGTCATTTTGCCCGCATTTGCACCTATTTGTATTGTAGGCCCTTCGCGTCCCAACAATAAACCGCTTCCTAATGAAAATAATGAAGCAAAAAATTTTACGGGCAAAATCCTTTTCCACCGCAACGGGCGGATACCGTCCAAAGCTCCTTCAATTTCCTGAACACCGCTGCCGGATGCTTCCGGAGCAAATTTCTTAACCAAAATAAGCGACACCCCTATTCCGGCAACACCAAATAATAAAGGTAATATCCAATTTATAAAACCGGAATGATGTGCATTTGCAAATAAGGTATTTCTGAAATCATCAATATAGCTTAATGTAAGTCTGAATACGGTACCGAAAGTTCCGGCAATAAG
>CAZCPV010000044.1:3298-15312 GCA_964500765.1 uncultured Draconibacterium sp. | reverse complement strand
AAAAAATCGGTCATTGAATTTACGGCAATTTCCGATTGCCCTACGCCTACGGTTTCAACAAAAACAGTATCGAAGCCGGCTGCCTCGCAAAGTATTATTGTTTCGGCAGTTTTACGAGCAACGCCTCCGAGCGAGCCGGCAGAAGGTGAAGGTCTGATAAAGGCATTTTTCTCTGCCGAAAGTTTTTCCATACGCGTTTTATCACCGAGAATACTGCCTCCGGAACGACTGCTTGAAGGGTCGATTGCCAATACGGCAATTTTTTTCCCTTTTTCAAGCAAAAACATTCCGAAAGTTTCAATAAAAGTACTTTTCCCGGCACCGGGAACACCGGTAATTCCTATTCTTACTGAATTTCCGCTTAAAGGCAAGCATTTTGCTATTATTTCCTGTGCTTTTTTTTGATGTTCGGGTTTTGAACTTTCAACTAAAGTTATTGCCCGGCTCAAAACAGTAATATTACCGTTTTTTATACCTTCAAAATATTCTTGAGTTGACAAAAGTTTCCTTTTTGTTTTTTTTAATTCCGAAACTGATTTTTCGTTTACGGTTTTCACGTCTTTTATTCCTTTTTTAACGGAAAGTGCCGATTTTTTTTTCTCTTCTGCCATTGTAATTTTTAAAAACAACACAAAGTTAAGAAGAATATTTAATAAAAAAAGCCGCTTTTTAGGCGGCTTTTTTAAAAATTGAACCAAAACTTTAATTATTTTACAATTATTTTTCTTGTAACAATTTGTTTTTCAGTATTTATTTTTACAAAATAGATACCTGAACCTAAATTACCCATATTAAATTTATACGAGTTTTTAAACGGAATAATATTTTCAATTATTTTACCGGAAATGTCCGTAATCAAAATTGTATTAATTCGATTATCAGAAACAATAGTAAAAACATCTGTAACAGGATTCGGGAAAGTCATTATTCCGGAATTTATATTTTCAACATCCGTATTAACATCAAGGGTAACAGGTATTTCAACATATTCATCAGCATGATTGTTTCCTTGATCATTTGAAGCAACAACAATATTTGCAGTATAAGAACCTGTCTCAAGATTAATTAAATTAAATGATACCGTAACTGTTTCAGAATTTCCGCCGGTTAATGTACCGTTTACCGGATTTAATGACAGCCACTTATTTACTGCAGAACCTGTCAAATTACCGACAACAAAAATATTTGCATTCGTACCGGAATTCATTTCGCTCCATCCCGGCCCTATTGACAACCAATTTACACCGTTTACTCTGGGTCCTTGATCAATTCCTATCGGGAAAAGACCATCTCCGGGATCATCACATTGATATCCTAACCAAATTGAGTTACCGTCAATATATATTGGTGAAGTCAAATTAACTACATTCTGACTTTGTGCACCTGAAGGAGTAAAAGAAACTTCATCTAAAAGAGTTCCGGGACCGGGAGTTGTTGTAGATCCTCTTCCCCACACTTTCATTGAAGTACTTGAAGCACCGGGCAAATCATTAATCCCTATGATAACACTCGTTAATTCCATTCCGATATAATTTTCAACGGCAGAAGGTGAAAAATAAGAAGCTGCATTAACCGTAAGAGGAGAAGCATAGCCGACACCGCCTCCAAAATCGCTTTGAACATTAGTTAAAGTAGCATCTCTTTCTTTTGTACCGCCGCTATAAAGAATTACTGATTTGCTTTTACTTGCATTTTTCTTTGAACTTTGCGGATAAGTTACATATAGGTTATACGTTAAATCCTGATCTCCGTTATTTGTAATATCAAAAGTTTCATCAGCTGTGCCGTTTGAAGAAATACCCGAAACACTTACTCCGACATCAGGAGGATTAGAACCTTGTACAGTTTGAATATATTCAACATCATCAAAATAACATTTTGGAGTTTCTCCCGAATTGTTTTCAACTCCGGCATAAAAATCAATACCGCCTAATTGTAATGTTCCGCTTGTTCCGTCGGCTTTTTGACTGAAAGGCCATTGATGCACTTGTACCCCGTTAATATCCATTGTAGCTTGATCATTATCTAAATCGACTGTAGTTGTAACGAGAAACCAAGTATCTTTCGGATAAGAAAATGTATGATCCCCGTTTTGATCAAGTCTTCCGGTACCGTCTTCATGAAAATAAACTTCAACAGCCCACTCGTTACCGGGTGCTTCATATTTTTGAAAATTAAAATATCCGCCGTATCCTGTTTCTATATAAACATAAAAATTAATTTCATAAGTTCCGCTGGTTTTATTTCCTAATTTTAAAATTTGGTCATTAGAGCCGGAAATAAGCATTGAATTAGCCCCTGAAGCAGTGTTGTTATAATCGGTTGAAATGACGCCGTCTTCACTTCCTCCGGTTGCTCCCGACCAGGTTGTCCAAAATCCTGAAGCATCGCTTTGTGCTACATGATCTCCGGCATTAAAGCTTTCAAAATCATCAGAAAATAATGTGGTTTGAGATACCCCTAAAGATATCAAACTTAAACTTAGTGTAAAAATTAATAAAATTCTTTTCATAATTGTGAATTTAAATAGTTAAAATTATTGTTTAATAAATGAGAGTGTTTTTCTCTCAGTATTTATCCCGATATTTATAAAATAATAACCTTTAGCTAATTCCTTTATAGTTATCAACGAATTATCCGAATTAACAGTTCCTGTTTTAATAATTTTACCGCTAATATCAAAAATTTGATAAGTTACCTTATTATTTGTACCTATATTTTTAATATAAAGTGTGTTTACGGCAGGATTAGGATATAATTGAATATAATTTTTATGATTTTCATTTATTCCTACATTTCCTGTTAAATTAATATCAAAGGAACTGTTTCCGGGAATATCAACATAACCGCTTGTTGTAGGATAACCGTCAGCACTTGCAGTCCATAATTTATGAGCACCGAAAATAATATTATTAAAGGATGCACTTCCGAAGCCGGTTGATTGAGTTGTACCTTCAAAAATTACTTGACAATTAATACCATTATTTGTCAATAAATTTCCGTCGGCATCGTGGACTCTGAATGTTACACCGAAAGTACCTTGCAAATAATCTGCAACCGCCTCTCCTTCTCCGTCAGAGTAAATTGCCTGAACGAGATATTCTTTATTTCCGGGATTGCCTGTATTATCCGTATAAGTAAGAGTAGAAGAAGAAACTTCATCAATTTGCGTATATACATGATGGAAACTCTCATTATCATAATCAATTCTGTATATTTTATAGCCGGAAATTGATTTTACGGCAGGTGCATCCCATGTTAAATTAACGGTAAAATTATCAAAATTTGATTCATCTAAAGTTGTTTGTAAGTTTTGCGGTGCTCCGGAATAAGTATTTGTCGTAGAAGGGTGTATATTCATTACAGCCGCAAAATCGCTGTTAAAACCACTAATATTATTGATATCATAATATCCGTTATTATAACCGCCCCATCCCATATTGTAATGAAACAGGTCTGAATCGTTATAACCGTCACATACCCAGGCATGTCCTCCGTCAGGTCCTGATCCTCTGTACAAAACAACCCTTCCGTTATCGATTTCATCTTTGAGGAATTGTTTCCATTGGGTATCTGAGTAATTATCTTGATATTTATAATTAATATCCGTACTGTATCTGAAGTAATTTTTTAAAGCATTATAGGCACTGTTATTTCCGTAAACAACATAAGAACCGGAACCGGCTAAATCATAATTCATATGTACTGCAACACCGCAATGATATAATAAATGTGCAACAAATGTATTTGCTGAATTCTCAGGCATTAAATTCCAGAAATATCGAGAATTTCCGAAATCAGCACTTAAAGTTCCGTATGGATATTCATAATATGAAGTACTGCTGTTACCTTGAAGCGGATAATTCCAATACTTCATCACAATCCCCATAGCCGTAGCAACACATCCTGTAGGCGGTGTACCGTCATCATCAAAAGGTACCCAATCGTCATAACCGCCGGACTGATTCCAATTTGCTGTTTGTAACAGAACACCTTTAGTATTTTCAGACGGTAAAAATTCAGAATATTTTTTAGCGTATTTATTCCAAAGAATTTGGATTTTATTTTGTGTTTTTCGAGATATATGATTTTTAGCAAAAAGAATTTTTTCACCCAAATAATTATAAAATCCCTTTACATTATCCGGAACATTGTTTATGCTGAATTCATTTTTGTCAGAATATCCGATAACGGGATAATAGTTGTCCTCGGCAGATATCATAACAAATCCGTTTTTACCTTCTACATCAAACACAAAAAATACAAGTTGATTATTGAGTTTATAATCAATGATATTCTCAAATTTTATCTGACTTTGTTTCACACCTGTTTTTTCGAAATAATAATTTCTTGCGGTTATTTCGGCCTTTTCTTTTGAAACATTTAAAGAAAAAACCGTAAAGTGTAAGCTTAAAATTAAAATTAACGAAAGAATAAATCTTTTTCCCATTTTTATAATTTTTTAATTAAACATAATACAAAGATACATCTTTTTTGAAAAGTTGCATAAAAAAAGCCCTTAAATATTTAAGGGCTTTTTTATTAATAAAAATAACCGGTTATTTTTTTATAATCTTTTTAACCGCAGAGCCCTTATCTGTATAAACTTTTACAAAATAAGTTCCCGAGGCCATATTTTCAGTATTTACGAAATCAGAATTTTCTCCGTATTGAGTTAATATTTTATCACCGACAATATTATATACCTCAACTTTTTTAAGATTAAGAGCATTAATTCTGAAATAATCAACTGCGGGATTAGGAGCAATTGTAAACTTTACACTGTTTACTTTATTTATTCCTTCAGCTTGTCCGTCTAAATTTAAAGCTTTATAAACAATATAATTATCCGTAACACCCGAATCCTCATCTCCTCTGACTTTTAATCCCGGTTCATTATCCCATTGGACAAACATGTGTATATTTCTGTCGGTTCCGACAGTCTTAGACATTACCGGAAAAACATTTTCTGCTAAAGTTGCATCAACACTTGTAACATCAACCGGATCTGACCATTCTCCGGTACCCGGATCACGTTTCGTTAAAAATACCGCACGATATTGCTGCGCATTGGGTGTTGCATTTGTTTTAAGATAATCATCTCCTTCCATTACCGTAGAATATAAAACATATATTGTGTCTCCCGAATCAATTCCCATTGTAGAAAATGAAGAAAGTGCCGTATAATATGTCCCAAAAGGCCAATTACCCGTACCTACATCAGCAAAATCCAACGTTCCGTTATTGTTTAAATCAGGAGCCCAGCCAATTGTATCAACAGCAGCGGGGACTTGTAAATCAATAAAACTCGGAGAGGTAACACTTCCGCTGTATGCTCCTTCACCCATATCTTCATTCCAATATAATACCCAGTCGGTATAAGGAAAATAACTAAATCTTCCGTCATCCGATGCATCGTCATCTAAGTAACGCATCCTTGAGAAAATAACATGTACTTTACCGTTGCTGTCAATAATTACATCTCCGGCATTATCTGAAGAAACAATAGTATCTGCAAGTGCGTCACCGTCCTCGTCAATAATAGCTCCTCCGGTAAAATTATAAGCATCAACAGGAAAATCAGCAATTGTTTTTTCTGCCCAAGTAACTCCGTAATCATCAGATTTCCAAAGATGAATATCTCCGTAATCAGCAAAATATACAACTGCAACATAATTATCTCTGGCATCAATGGCATAAATATCGCCGTTTCCGTGATTATAATAAGTACTGAAATTAGGCATCATTCCGTTATAAGTCCATGAAGAGCCGGCATTTGTAGATGTATAAAGGTGTAAACCGTCAATTGTTGTCGGATCAGAAACATAATCATCAACAGCAATAACATAATAATTATCTCCGGAAGACGCACCGCGAGGCCATAACATAGCTTCCGGTCCGCCGGTTAAATCATCTGTTGTTGTCCAATTACTTCCTGCAGCACCTATTGTTTGTGTTCTTCCGAATAAGCCGCCTGCCGAACGATAATGGCTGACAACCGTTTCACTTGTACCGTTCGATAACAAAACAGGCCATCCGGCTCTTTGAGACCCTTCAACCGTACTGTTTCCGGAAGTTTCATTAAATTGCCAACTTGAACCGTCATAAAAAGCATAACCTGAACCTCTTTCCGGAGCATTCGGCAAATTTGTTCCTTGATACTGAATCCAAACTGCCGAAACTTTACCGTCGTCGGTAACTGTTAATCTGTCAACAGAAGAAGAATTAGTTTGTAAATCATAATTTGTTAAACCTATAGGAGTTCCTACAGGAATATTTACAGATTTAGTTCCTGAAATAACTTTTCTTTTTAAAACAGGTACTTTTTTCAAATCAGTTTTAACGGCATTAAGTTTTTTATGAATAACACCGTCTTGTGCAGACAGTGATAAAACCATAACCGAAGCCATAAACAGAGTAATAAACTTTTTCATTTTTTTAAAATTTAAATTAATAAAATTTTTGGTAATTAATAAAATACACTACATATTATCGTCAAAATTAGGATTTTCCCAACCGGTTTTTCTGTGTCCGTATGTTTTGAATTTTCCGGTTTCATTTCCGTATTTATCGTAAAAAGTAAATTCAAAATAGATACTGTCCGGAGTCGAATCATTTATATCTTTACTTAAAACAAAAACTTTGCTGTTTGTAATTGTTACCGTAACTGCAGAATCAACGGGATTAATATTTGAGCCGGAAACAGTTCCTGCTTTCACACAATTAAAACTCAAATTATCCATATCGGCTTTTGTTTTTATTTTAAATTTATAGTTATAAGAAACAGATCCTCCGGTAGGATGTCCGGTGGCATTATCAACCCAAACAGAATCAGCACCGGAATTGTTTGCTTTGTTATAAATATAAATTTTATACCAATCCTCAACAAGTGTGTCTTGGTTAAAATCAAAATCTCTGACATAGTACTCTCCGTTTAACGGATAAGTGTCTGAATATTCAACATAAGAATTCCAGTCAGGATATAAATCACAAGAATAAAAAGATACTGTAATAAACAGAATAAATATAAATTGAATTTTAATATATTTCATATTTTTAGATTTTAAATTATTGTTTTGTCCAGTCAAAAGTTTGATTTGTTTGGATACCGTCAGGGCTGGTTAAATGGATATAAAATTTTAATTTATTCCCATTTTTTACGCCTGTACCGCCGTAGCGTCCTTTCTCCGGATGGTCTCCGGGAACAATTCCGTATGTTCCGTCTCCTTTATCGGCAAAAATAATCGGAAAGTCCACACCTTCTTCCGACCAAACATTCGTCATTTGCCAATAACCGTTTATATTATACTTTGAAACATCCGAATCAAAAAGGAATCCTTTTTTATAATGACCGGCGATATCTTCTCCGTAGGGCGATCCGGAATAAATAAGAACGGCTCTGTATGCATAAGAAACCCACCCGTATTGATTTTCGGCTTTATAAGTTACCACATAAAACCCGGGTTGATTGGGGTTTACATTGCCGGAAACAATAACATAATTAACGGCAGAATCTCCTACAAAAGCATCAACACCTTCTTCATTATATGTACTGCCTACAGGCAAACTCATTATGGCATCACCTTTTAGTTTCATAACCGGTTTTATGGATACTTTTGATATTTCGGCTGTTGTATCTTTATCTATAATTAAATTACAAGATGAAAAAGATACCGCGGCAAAAATTACTATTATTATAAAATATTTCATTTTCATAATTTTTTATTAGTTTTTTATTTATATCTGTTCCACCATATCGGTGTATTTAAAGATTCAACTGATGGTACATTCGGATTTTTGCTTTGTTCCGAACTGGGAAATAAAAGTCGCCTCGGAAACAAAATAGGGGGTGCCAGCACGCCGGTAACAGAAACTGTAAATTCACCGGGTTCAACATTATCGGGATAATCGTCATCTCCGGGAAGGATATCACTTTCTCTCGGGTATCCCGTTCGATTATGTTCAAAAAAGGATTCCATTCCTTGCACATTTGCCATAGACACCCATTTTTGTACAATAATTGCTTCTAAATTTTCTTCTTCCGTACCGTCAGGATATTCGGCATATTTACCCGGACCGTATATATCAGCAGGATCTCCTTCCATTCCAAGTCTTTCAAAGTGTGCTTTTATAGCTTCCTCATACAAATTTTTCGGATTTTCTGATCCCCATCCCAACATACAAGCTTCTGCCTGAAGGAAATAACTTTCAACTTTCGAAATAAAATAAACCGGTTGGAGCGGGTAAACAAGCGGAGAAGATAATTGTGCTTTATTAGTTATTCCGCTGTACACATTTCTGAAATCGCCTTGATACATTCCTTTTTGACCGCCGTTTCCCTGGGCAAATAAGGTATCAAGTCTCGGGTCATTTTTATCATCTAAAAATAACAAAAGCGTATTACTTGCTTTCATATTAAGATTACTTCCTCTGAATTCCAATCCGTACACATAATTATCTCTTCCGGATTCATCAGTAAAATCGGTAAAAGCAGCATCTTTATCTAAAAAGAGGGCTCCTGAATTATACAAATCTCTTATACCGGCTTCGGCAACATCGGGTCTTGCAAATCTTTCTCTTAAATAGATTTTCAATTTAAGCGTATTGGCAAAAGCTATCCAATCATCCATATTCCCACCGAAAAGCAAATCACTTTCTTTCGGGTCTTTTCCTAATGTTAAATCTTTGTTCAAAGCAGTATCTAAACGGGCAATAAGCGTGTCATATACATCTGTTCCTTTATCGAATAAAGCCGGATGTTTTTGTAATGCATCCGATAAAGGTATTTGTCCGAAAAAATCTGCTAATACTTGATAAGTATATACCTGCATAACTTCAGCCATCAAATAATATGTCCAGTTTTCATTTTCCGCTGCATTTTCTTTTACCCATTGATAATCTTTTAAACAACCGGCATATAAAGATTGCCAACCTCTTATATCGTAATTATAATCACCTGCAGTAACATTATAACTGTCTTCCGCCTGATATTGCGGAGCATTATCTGCCGAAGTCCAATGTTGCGACCATATTTCGCCGAGCAGCAACCATGATCCGCCGAAAACCGATGCCGTATTTTCAACTCCGGCAGGAAAAACATATTGAACTTCTGAATTTTCAGGGTTATTGGGATCATGATTGACATCCAAAAATTTTGAACATCCGGATATCAAGAATATCGTAACCAATGAACTTATAATAATTATCTTTTTCATATTTCAAAATTTAAAATTTTACTGACAAATTAAATCCTAATGAGCGAATAGAGGGAGTTGCACCGAATTCACCGAAATCTGCTCTAATATCATTCCCGTAAGTCGTCAATTCCGGATCTATAAAATTATTTGATTTAGGAGTCCATAATAACAAGTTATTACTTACAAATCCTATTGAAGCAGAAGTTACGGATAATTTATCCGTTATTTTTTTCGGCAAATTAAAATTAACATTAAAATACCTCAATTTTACAAATGTTTTTACCACCATTTCATGTGCTCCAACCAAAGCCCCTCCTCTGTCCATATAAGAGTTTGCAGAACCTCCGAGTACTTCATATAAAACGGGTTTTGTATTTTCAACATAAATCGGGTTACCGTCAGCATCTTCACCTACTTTCATTACGGAGTTGGGAACAATAAACGGTTGCCTGTCGTTATATAAAGTTTGCGGTGCCAAACCTGCAAAATATACCATTCCTGCCGTTCTTGAATGCATTAAACCGCCTTGTCTGTAATCAAGATTAAATCTTACGGTAAATAATTTATAAAATGTCATTGAAGATGTCAGTCCCATCATAAAATCATATTCTGATTTTCCGTATTTTACGTACCCTTCATCTGCTAATTTTGGAATTCCCTGCGGATCTACAACGGGGTGCTCTACACCTTGATCATCGACATAAACTTCAGGTTTTGACCCTTCAAAAATGCCGACAGGACCGCCGGGATATGCTCTGAACCAATGTTCCGTTCCTCCTAAAAGCCCCATAATATCAACATGTTCCAACTGATCGTTTAATTCTAATAATTTTGAATTATTTTTTGAAAAAGTATATCTCAATTCCCACTCGAAATTATCTTTTTTTATAGGTGTAACAGTTAATCCCAATTCTGCACCTCGATTTCTTAATCTTCCCAAATTCATAGTTTGATAACTGTAACCGGAAGAAGCTGCTAATTCTACATTAAAAATCAAATCTGTTATTATTTTATTATAATAAGCAAAATCTATTTTCACCCTGTTATCCCAGAATCTCATATCTGTTCCGATTTCTAATTCTGTGGTTATTTCGGGTTGTAATTCGGGATTTGCTATTCTGTCTCCGACAGTAAAAGCGTTTACATTATTCGGCAAAGGAAATCGCCCGGGTTGGTAAAAAACCGGATTTACTTGATAATATCTTGCATCATTACCTACTTGCCCCCAATTTATACGAAATTTTCCGTAAGGTAAAAAACTTTTCAATGAAGGAAACAAATCTGTATATATCCAACTTATACCTACACTCGGATAATTAAAAGAATTATTTTTTTTAGGTAATGTTGAAGACCAGTCATTTCTGTCGGACAGCTGGAGGGTTAACCATGTTTTATAGGTAATTTGAGCGTCTCCGTAAACACCTATAATTCTTTGAATATAACGATATTCTCCCACCTGTGGTGTACCGTAAGTATTCGTTAAGTCATAAAACCCTTCGGTACTTATTCCCGTCGCATAACCGTATTGATTCCTATATTGTGTTTGGTTCATATTATGACCGACAAGCAGATTGAAATCAAAATCACCGAAATTATCATTATATGTTGCTATTAAATCAGTATTCAATTGACTTCTCCAATTTGTATATTCATAAACATATCCTTCTTCATAATCAACACCTTCGTTAAATCCTCCTTCAGAAGTCAAAGAATTTATTTTTTTAGCACGCCATTCTTTTAATTCTCTGTTTGATACATCAGTACCTATTCTTGCAATAAGATTTATTTTATCCGTAGGCATCACATTTAATTCAACACGACCGAAAACTCTGTCTTCATTGTTATTATTTCCGTTTTCCAAAAGCGGCCAATAGGGATTTGTTGTATATGGACTGTAATAAGTATCTTTATTGAAGAATTTTCCTTTATAATCCGATAATTCTAATATAGGAATATCTCTGGGTTGTTGTAATACATTATTCCATACCGACTGTCCTCCTTGACCTGTCGGAACAAATTTATTTTTTTTATTAACATAATTTAAAGAAGTTTTTGCAGACACTTTATCAGACAAATGAAAGTTTCCGTTAAAGCCAAGTGTCGTTCTGTTATATGTGTCTCTGTCGTAAGGCATTATCCCGTCATCAGAAACATTTGCCAAAGATAAAAAATAAGAATCTTTATCGGAACCTCCGGATAAAGTAACCGAATTATTATAGGTTTTTCCTATCTCAAAAAAATCGGCAACATTTGTAGGTAAAGCACTGTATGGTTTAATCAGTCTTTCTCCGTCAACAACATGTCCCCAGTAATGAAGTTCGTTATCAAATTTCGGTCCGTATGAAGTATTTTCTCTTTGATCCCAATTTCCGAAAATTCCCTGTCCGTAAACATTTTGAAATTGAGGTAATCTTAAAGGAGAAGAAAATTTTACGGAAGAATTAACAGTGATACCGAGTCCTTTAGTTTTGCTGCCATTTTTAGTAGTTATTACAATAACACCGTTTGCAGCTCTTGATCCGTAAAGAACCGTTGCTTTTGACCCCTTATAAAAGTTTATTGACTCAATAATATTCGGATCAATATCATTCACTCCGTTACCGAAATCGGTTCCTCCGTTCAAGGAAGTACTTCCGCTTGTTCCGTTATTAATGGGTACTCCGTCAACAACAAATAAAGGTTGGTTACTTCCGTTAAAAGTGGAAAAACCTCTGAAAATAACGCGTGTAGAAGATCCGGGAGCACCCGATGCGTTTGTAATATTTACTCCCGCAACTTTTCCTTGCAAAGCATTTAAAGCACTGCGGTCTTGATTTT
>CAZCPV010000044.1:0-3288 GCA_964500765.1 uncultured Draconibacterium sp. | reverse complement strand
AGTTATTTCGTCACCTTTTACGGAAGTTACGGCATAAGTAACCGATTTCTCATTTTTCTTAATTCCAATTGCTGAAACAATAACTTCTTCAATCTCTGTATTCGGTTTCATTTGAATATTTACAACATCAGCTACAGGTCTTTCTGCGTCCTGATACCCGATATATTTAAACACCAAAAATTTAACACCTTCCGGGACATTTATGGTATATTTCCCGTCTAAATTAGTAATTGAAGCTTCTTGCGTGCCTTTAGCCAAAACCATAACACCCGGCAAAGCTTCACCGTCGTCACCCGTAACTCTTCCGGTTACGGTTTTTTGAGCATATACAGATGTTATTGCAAAAGCAAATAAAACAAACAGTAAAATTACTTTTCTCATAAATTCTTATTTAATATGATTAAAAAATAAAATACAAATATAATAAAAATTATTCTTACAAAGAAAAATAATAAAAAAAATAATGGTTGCATAAAATGAATAAAAAAGAAGTTGCCGAAATGACAACTTCTTTTTCAATATAATTAATCATTTAAGATTATCGGTTCTCAATGTTTTTACTTTTAGGAACATTTGTTTTCATACTTTTAGATGCAGGAGCAATTGTCCAGGTAGTATTAAATACATCCCAAAGGTATCCTGCATAAGGTCCGTCAACAATTACTTCGCCCCAATTATCAATAAGAATCTCACCTGTTTCCGCATTAACAGTACCGGTTAAATCTTGATTATAAATATTTGAGTCAGAATCACCCAGATATATACCTATTGTCCCGTATCCGTATGCATCACCGACAGTTTGTCCGTACGCTATCGTAATAGTTGAGTTATCAACATCTATTGTTGCAGAAATCGGATCAGGTCCTCCGCCTATACCGGTCATTAAAATACTGTGTAAAGGATCTGCAGGATCAAGAGAAGTGGTTACAACCCAATCTTCATCCCAATTACCGGGGTCTCCGTAACTTGCAGCATGCACATTATAAGTGCCTACCCACGGTCCCATAAAACCGGGATTATATGCAGAAACGGAACCGGTTTTAGCTTTTTTATTAAGCGTACCCATACTTGGTTCACCTAAACTATAATATATATTGTATATAGTTCCCGGGAACATTTCTGCACTATATAAATCAACGGATAACGTTCCTTTGTTACTTCCGGCAGGAATAACAATGTTCGAACCATTAATTGTGTATGCAGCAGCATCAAACGTTGTACTGTCTAATTGAAAAGGAATAGTAATATCAGTTGATGATACGGGTCCCCATAAATTAACAGTAATTTCAAAAGTAGTTTTTTCAGTAGCGGCATCAACTACTATATCCATTGCAGGAATCGCAACTAAAATAGTGTTTACACCTTCACCGTCAACCGGTGCTTTATACATCGGACTATCTTTATAGCAAGAGTTCATTAACAGAACCCCTAAAAGGATTATCGGAAGTATTAATATTTTATTTCTCATTTTCATCATATTTTTAATTATATAGTTATTGATTATTCAAAAATCCATAAACCGCTTGTTATTTGTACACCGCTCGGTGTATTCTCAGAATTATATGTAATTTCACTTTGCGGATACGGGAATCTCACCGGAACACTCGGTAAAATTGCATCGTCAACAGTTTGCAAAACAGGAAAACCTGTTCTTCTGTAGTCATCAAAAGGTATTACCGTTGAATACATCGCTTTATATTTCTCTTCAATAATTCGTTTTAAAGTCAGCGTTGTAACATTGTTAATATTAGCATCTAACCAACTGTTAGTTATTGAAGTATCTTTAACAACAGATTCAACAGAAGATTTAACACCATCTTTCCAAGCAGCTAATGCAGCTGTAGTATCAGAATTAAGAACAGCTTCAGCTTCAATAAATTTCAATTCAGAATACGAACTGAAAAGAACCGGAGATTCTTCAGAGGCATTGTATGAACCGAGCATTGAAGCAGCGGCATTTTCCGAACCGGGGTCACTTCCTACATATGTGCCGTCATCTAATGAATCAGCATAAAAAGGTAATCTGGGATCATTATTTGCAGTAAGCATATTTATAAAAGTTGAACTCATTCTAATATCGGTTCTGTCTCTCATAAATTGATAAATAGGATTTTGATTAGATCCGGTTTCAAATCCCATACTGAAATTTTCACCTTCGGCAAATGAATTTCCTATGTATGATAATGCATTCGTATTATCACCCGTATAAAATGCATATCTTGCACGCAGAGCATATGCAGCTTTAATCCACATATCAATATTTCCTCCGTAGATTATATCATCAGTCCCCGGATTAACAGCATTATCAGCAGCTCCCAATTCTGAAATAGCTTCACCTAATAAACCGTCGATAGATGCATAAATTGATTGTTGTGTATCATATTTAGGTTTCAAAACTGCTTCAGCACCTTGAAATGCATCAGTATAAGGTATATCACCAAAAAAATTAGTTAAAGTACCTAAATTCAGAGCCAGCATCACTTTTGCAATTCCGGAGTAATACGGTGATTCTTTTTCTTCTGCTTTTGAGATAAGATTTTTACAATCCATCATAGATTGAGAATAACAATTGCTCCAAAAATCATTAACATCTGCGGAGTTTAATTGATATCTTCCTTCAGTTAAGGATTGTCTGTCAACACCGTCAAAAAATTGCATCCAAATATTAGAAGTTCTTACAGCAGTATTTCCTCCGATAGTATATGCTGAAGATGCTTCAATTGACGGTAGTAATAGTGCCATGGGCACATCGGTCGGTGAATCCGGATCGTTATTTAAATCCGTATCTATCCATTTACTACATCCTGAAAAAATAAGTGCAATTGCAGCTATTATCAGAATATTGAATTTTAATATATTTTTCATAATCTAAATAATTTTAAATTTAAATAATTAGAAGGTTAATTTAACCCCAAATGTATATGATTTTGTACCGGGATTGTTAAAATAATCAAATCCTTGGGAATTTCTGGCTTGCGTTAAACTTGTTTCAGGATCAATACCTTTATAAGGAGTAGACAAAAACAAATTTCTTCCGGAAACATATACTTCAACACCGTTTAAGAACATATTATCCAGCATTGATTTATTAAGGGTATAAGATAAAGAAACCTCTCTTAAACGTACCCAACTGGCATCTTCAATAGCAGCTGCAGTCGGCCCGCCGCCGAAGTTTCCTCCGTGTCCTCGAAACCATGCTTGGTCTCGTACAACACGACTGGAATTAGTAACACCATCCGATACAACGATTTGATTTCCGTCAGCATCTGTTTCAATAATTAAATCATT
>CAZCPV010000043.1:12252-15402 GCA_964500765.1 uncultured Draconibacterium sp. | reverse complement strand
AAGATATTTGGTAAAACATATTTATCATCTTGAAATGTGTACCATGTGCGGTTTGTGTATTGAAGCGTGCCCGCAGGATGCACTCGAATGGGGGCAGGATTTTCACCATGTTCAGTACGACAGAAGTAAATTGACGAAAGTTTTAAATAAGCCCGGCTCAAAAATTATGAGCAAGGAAAAAAAGAAAAAATAAAAGAATAAAAAATGGAAAGAATTATCTTTTACATTATTGCGATTTTAATGATTGTTTTTGCCGTAATGTCGGTAAGCAGTCGAAACCTTATGCGGTCGATTATTTATCTGCTTTTTGTCCTTCTCGGCATAGCGGGTATTTATTTTATGATTGAATTTTTCTTTCTCGGAGCCGTTCAGCTTACGGTTTATGCCGGAGGAATAATCATTCTTTACGTAAATTCGATTATGCTGGTCGAAAAAATTAACAATCCGTTGCCTTCGGTGCCTTTCGGCAGAAAATTTTTAGCCGGAGCCGTTGCTTTAGCCGGAATTATTTTGACCCTTATCGCTGTTTGGTCGTATAATTTTGTAAATATTGCCGAGAGCCAAGCAAAAGAAACAAGCGTTAAAGAAGTAGGACATGCTTTTTTAAGCTACGGAGACAAAGGGTATATTCTGCCTTTTGAACTTATCACTATGTTGCTTTTGGCTGCAATGGTAGGGGCAATTGTTATTGCAAAATCCGGAAAATTTAATGAAAATAAAGAACAAAATCAGTAAATTATGATTGCAGGAGTCAGTATATATGAAATATTAACCGTAAGCACCATTATATTTTTTATCGGAATTTACGGTTTCGTAACCCGAAAAAATTTAATAGCAATGTTGATGTCGGTTGAGTTAATTCTTAATTCCGCCGCCTTAAATTTTGTTATAATCAATAAATATCTTTTTCCCGAAGCTCTCGGCGGTGCAATGTTCTCAATTTTTATAATTGCCGTTGCCGCAGCCGAAACCGCATTGGCACTTGCCATTATTATCAATCTTTACCGGCTGATAATGAGCTTAAAAACAGACGATTTGGAAACTATGAAATTTTAAAAAAAGATGAATTTAACTTATACTGTTTTAATACCGCTTATCCCTTTGTTTATGTTCCTTGTTTTGGGGCTTAACTATAAAAGGATTAAAGAACCGATTTCCGGTTGGCTCGGAACTGCCGGTTTACTTGTAACAGCAGGAATTTCATTTTATACGGCATTTCAATATTTTTTTAATTACGGAAAAATTGACGGCGTATATCAAAAAATATATGCTTACAATACCGAATGGATACATTTTTCAAATACCCTTCATATTGATATGGGTATTTTGTTAGACCCGATATCTGCCGTTATGCTGATTGTAGTGCCTTTGATTTCTTTAATGGTAAATCTTTACAGTATCGGCTATATGAAAAAAGAACCGGGTTTTACTCGTTTTTTCGCCTATTTATCCCTATTTACTTTTTCGATGCTCGGATTGGTATTGGCAACTAATCTTTTCCAAATATATATTTTCTGGGAATTAGTCGGTGTTTCTTCATACCTTCTTATAGGTTATTATTTTGAAAAACCGTCGGCAATTTTGGCTGCAAAAAAGGCATTTATAGTAACGCGATTTGCCGATTTCTTTTTCCTTGTCGGAATTTTGGTTATCAGCTATGTTGCTAAAACATTTGACTTTAAAATATTGACCGATTTAGATTTTATTAACAACTTGAAGATGCAGGCGGGTATGTTTATGGGGCTGTCCGTAGTTACCGTTGCCTTAATCTTAATTTTTATCGGCGGTGCCGGAAAATCGGCAATGTTTCCTTTGCATATTTGGCTGCCCGATGCCATGGAAGGGCCTACACCGGTTTCAGCATTAATTCATGCGGCTACTATGGTTGTTGCCGGCGTATTTTTGGTTGCCCGATTGTTTCCGATGTTTTATTTTTTCGATGACGGTTTTGCCTTGCATATTGTGGCTTGGGTAGGTGCGTTTACAACTTTGTTTGCGGCAATTATTGCCATAACACAATACGATATAAAACGGGTGCTGGCATTTTCGACCATGTCGCAAATCGGCTATATGATGTTGGCTCTCGGTGTTTCCGGATACGGCGGACACGAGGGACTCGGATTTATGGCGGCAATGTTCCATTTATTTACCCATGCCATGTTTAAAGCACTGCTTTTCTTGGGTGCAGGGGCAATTATTCATGCCGTTCACAGCAATTATATGCAAAAAATGGGCGGATTGAGAAAATATATGCCGATTACAAATATTACTTTTTTACTTGCGGCTTTGGCAATTTCGGGTATTCCGCCTTTGGCAGGTTTTTTCAGTAAAGATGAAATTCTTGCCGCAGCATTTGAGCATAATATGCCTGTTTTTATTATCGGATATATTGTTGCCGGAATGACGGCATTCTATATGTTCCGTTTATATTTCAGAATTTTTTGGTGGAATAATCCCGATTACGAGCATAAACCGCACGAAGCACCGGCTACGATGACAATTGCTTTAATTATTCTGGCTTTAATGACTGTCGGTTCCGGTTTTATTCCTTTTGCCGATTTTGTATCGCCCGATAATACACCCTTTCATTCACATATAGATTGGACACTTGCCGGAGCATCAATAGGTATAGGATTATTCGGGATACTGCTTGCCTTTATTTTTTACAAAAAAGAAAACGATTTGGCAACTCGATTTGTCTATGCTTTCGGCAGAGTACACAAATGGGCGTTTAATAAATTTTATATTGACGAAATATATTTCTTTATAACCAAAACAATTATTTTTAAATACATTTCCGGCTCTTTTGCTTGGTTCGACAGGCATGTTGTTGACGGAACAATGAACGGAATAGGAAACAAAACGGTTTGGATAAGTTCTAAAATTAAAGGACTTCAATCGGGCAAAATTCAGGATTATGCCATGTTCTTTATTTCCGGTGTTTTGTTTATTATTATGATTGTTTGGTTATTTTTAAATTAAAACAGATAAAGAATTTAAGATGGATATTTTAACATTATTTGTAGTTGTTCCTGTTATTACGGTTTTTGCTTTGATGTTTTCGAAAGGCATAAAACAGCACAGAGTTGTTGCTTTAATCGGATTTATTATTCAAACTTTAATGTCTTTCAATCTGATATATCAATATTT
>CAZCPV010000043.1:0-12152 GCA_964500765.1 uncultured Draconibacterium sp. | reverse complement strand
TTTATTTCCGTTGATTTATTCACTATGTTTGTGTTTTATGAAATAGCCGTTATTCCTATGTTCCTGCTTATCGGAATTTGGGGAAGCGGGCCGCGAGAGTATGCGGCAATGAAGCTTACGCTGATGTTAATGGGTGCTTCGGCACTATTGCTGGTCGGAATTTTGGGTGTATATTTTAATTCAAATGCCGACGGCGGAGCGTTAACATTCAATATTTTTGAAATATCAAAAGTGCATATACCCGTATTTGCTCAAAAACTGTTTTTTCCGTTTTTATTTGTAGGATTTGCCGTAATCGGTGCATTATTTCCTTTCCATACATGGTCGCCCGACGGTCATGCTTCGGCACCTACGGCAGTTTCGATGTTGCATGCCGGCGTATTGATGAAACTCGGAGGATACGGAATATTCAGAGTGGCAATGTACGTGATGCCCGAAGGAGCCAAATATTGGGCAAATTTCTTTATGGTACTTGCCGTAATCGGTGTATTCTACGGTGCTTTGGCGGCAATTAAACAAAAAGATTTGAAATACATTAATGCGTATTCTTCGGTAAGTCATTTAGGTTTGGTATTATTGGCTTTATTGATGATGAATGAAGTTGCCTGGAAAGGTGCCATGCTGCAATCTCTGTCGCACGGTTTTATTACGGCTCTTTTCTTTGCCATGATCGGTATAATATACGGAAGAACGCATACCCGAATTGTAACTAAAATGAGCGGTTTGTTAAACGTTATTCCGGTTGCCGGTGCAATATACGTTATTGCAGGTATGGCAAATCTCGGTTTGCCGGGGTTTTCCGGCTTTGTTGCCGAAATGAATATTTTTGTGGGTGCTTTTCAACACACCGATTTATTTCACAGGGTAATAACCATACTGGCGGTTTCGTCAATTGTGGTTACGGCAGTATATATTTTACGTGTTGTGGGAATGATGCTTATGGGAGCAACAACGCCGGAGTTCAAAAATCTTCCGAAAATTACTTGGTATGAAAAAACAGGAACTTTTATTCTTATTTTGTTCATTGTTTTAATCGGAATTTTCCCGTTTTGGTGGGGCGGTATTATTTCGGACAGTGTTGTACCTTTTATAAAAAATTTACTTTAAAACATTATAATCTTATTAAGATATGAAATTGGAAAGTATGTTGTTAATGAGACATGAATTGGCATTGACGGTTGTCGTACTGATTTTGCTTATCGCTGATATTTTTGTTTCCGAAAAAAACAAAAAATCTGTCAGTTATATTGCCGTAGGATTATTTGCGATTCATACGATAATCGGATTTTTGCCCGAAAAACAAGGACAACTTTTCGGCGGTATGTTTGTTACGAATTCTTTGGTTTACGGATTTAAAAATATCTTAAACGTAGGTGTATTGCTGATTTTAATGTCGGCAGTTTCGTGGCTGAACAAAAAAAGTTTGAAATACGGAAAAATAGGCGAATTTTATGCCTTGATTTTTTCTTCTCTTTTAGGAATGTTTTTTATGATTTCTTCAAGAAACTTTTTGATGCTTTATATTTCTCTCGAACTTTCTGTTTTACCCGTTACCGCACTTGCCGCTTACGATATTTATAACAGAAAATCGTCGGAAGCCGGTATTAAATTGATACTTTCGTCGGCTTTGTCTTCGGGGATATTTTTATTCGGAATTTCATTATTGTATGCTTCCGGAGGCAGTCTGTATTATTCGGAATTAGCGGGGCATATCGGGCATTCGTATCTCTCGATAGCCGGTTTGATAATGTTTTTTGCCGGTTTGGCTTTTAAAATATCACTGGTTCCGTTTCATTTTTGGACAGCGGATGTTTATGAAGGTGCACCTACTCCGGTTTCAAATTATTTGTCGGTTATTTCGAAAGCATCGGCAGTTTTCATTCTTATGATTACCTTGTTTATTACGTTAAGAGAACTTATTGATATTTGGATTCCGATGTTGTACGGTATTTCAATCTTAACCATGTTTATCGGAAACTTTTTCGCTCTTCGTCAGCAAAATATGAAACGATTTTTGGCTTTTTCATCGGTTGCACAAGCCGGCTTTATATTGATGGGTATGCTGTCGGCGGATAATTTAGCCGTATCGACCGTAATTTATTTTATGGCAATTTATATTTTCTCCAATATAGGTGCTTTCGGTGTCGTTCAGGTAATATCGCTTGTAAGCGGCAAAGAAAATATTGATGATTACAACGGCTTATACAGAACCAATCCGATGTTAAGTCTTACCTTAATGATTGCCTTATTTTCGCTTGCCGGAATACCGCCTATTGCCGGATTTTTCGGTAAATTTTTCTTATATACGGCTGCCGCAAGCAAAGGATATTATGTACTTGTTTTTATTGCCGTTGTTAATGTTACGATTTCATTATACTATTATTTATTGGTTGTAAGAGCTGCATTTCTGCGAAAAAGCGATAATCCGATACCGTATTTTAAAAGCGATTTTTTAACAAGAGCAGCATTAATTATTGTTGTTATTGCCTTGTTCTTTTTAGGTCTTTACAGTCCGTTTTATGAATATATACATTCCGTAACCAACATTATAAATATTTAGATTATGAGTATGCCGATTAAACATGAGTTCGGAAAAATTAACGATGTTAAGGTAACATTTGTTGAAAAAAATGTAACCGAAAACAGAAAAAAATTCTTAAAAGAGCTTTTAGAACATAATGGTTTTGAGGTGATTGTTGAAGATGCAGAACCCAAAACGGAAGATGCAGAAAAAACGCATAATATTGCCGTTACCGATTTAATTTTTAATCCGGTTATTTGGGTTTACGACAGAAAACTCAAAACCCTCGATGATAAAATCGTGAATGAGGATTATTGGATGCAGCGAAATACGGATTTAAAACCGCAGTATTGGGAACGATGAAAAAAATATTAATTTTATGACCTGCTTTATTTTATGAGGCAGGTTTTTTATTTTTTTAATTTCAGATAATGATAAATACAGATTGCACTTTTAACGGAGTTAAATTATACGGTAAAGTTCAAATAGTTGATAATTTTGCCGATTTTAAAATTCAAATTGTTGATGCTTTTCCGGACATAAAGGTTCAAAAAGTAGATGCTTTCCCCGATGAATGCGGGAAATGGCAAATCGTCGATAATTTTGCCGATTTTACGGTTGAAATAGTCGATAATTTCGGCGATTTTAAAGTTCAGTTTGTGGATGTTTTTCCGGGAATTTAATTGTTTGTTTACAATATTATTTTCTTAATTGTTTCGTTGTTATCAATTTTTATTTTCACAAAATAAATACCGGAAGGAAATTTTCGTAAATTGATATTGATTACCGGACTGTTCGGTTTTTCGGAATAGATGACTTTTCCTGTTAATTCGCTGATACTGATTTTATCAATCGGTACTTTGCTGCTTACGGAAAATTGCTTATTTACGGCAGGATTCGGATAAATTATAATTTCTGAATTATTAATATTCGAAACATTGCCCGGAACATCTTCAATAATAAAATCCGTTATTTTCGGAAGGTGGTCGGAAGCAATATCCGTATCATCAAAATTTAATCCGTATTCATTTAATCTTTCGGACGACATTTCATGCGTGCATATTGTGAATGCTTTGCTGACAGTTGCTCCGATATCGGATGCAATAGCATAATCAAATCTGCCCGGCCAATAGGAGTTTCCTTCTTCCGTCCAAGTGGTTGCTGTTCTTCGGTCGCTGTGAAAAGCAATAATATCGCTTAAATTTGTGTTATCCCAATCGGGAGCAATATCGTCTCCAAAAGTTGAATTATCAACAATATCGCCGGCTAATAAAGTTGTAAGTTGTTGTGATAAACCGACTAAATTCAAATCGCCGCTGATTACGAAAGGTGTTCCGTAAGGTAAAGTGAGTGCTCCGCCCGAAGTTTTTACATCACGTATAAATTTAATTATTGCATCGGCTTGTTCCTGTCGCGTATCGTTATCGCCGCAACATTTAAAGTGAGCATTTATAACTAAAAAATCTCTCGGATAAGAGCTCGGTAAATCAATAACATTTGCCGTTATTCTGTCAATGTAGGTCGGGTCAATTGTATAATAATCCGGAATATTGAATTTAGCACAGGTAATATTGCCTTCATCATTTTTTATACAGGTCCAACTGCTGCCCGAAACCGGCAACCATGAATCAAGTAAATTTTTTGCTTCATTTTGTGTTGTATTCCAGCATTCGTTAAAGGTAATAATATCCGGATTTACAGCGGTAATTATTCGTTTAAAAGAATTTACTCTTGAATTATCCGTTAATCCGTCAGAAAGTGTGTTGTAGGTCATCAACCGAATAGCATTGCTGTTATTTTTTTCAAAACTTACGGGAATGTATGTTTCAACAGAAGAGTTATCAAAAGTATAGGAAAAAACAGTTCCTTCGTCAGGCATATAATCACCGCCGGTATCGTTGTCTTTAAAACATAATTTTATAGTATTGCTCGTAAATAATTGATTAACGCCGTCCGGAACAGCATGTCGGTTTATTGCAATTTCAAAGGTGTCGGAAGTTACCGTAGGTAAAGCAATAAATCCGATGTCGTAAGGTGAAATTTCCGTTGTTCCCGATGTCGTATTAAAATAAAATGTTTTTGTTCCGAAATTTATGCCGAGTTCGGCACCTATACCGTTTACGTAATATCCGGTGGAAGCATTATTGTCGCCGTCAATTTCCAAATAGAGATTGTTTCCGCTGTTTAATTGAATTTCTTTGTTTACGGCAAGTTGTATAAATAAAAAATCACTGTCGTTTGCAACTTTAAACGAGCGTAAATCAAAAGCTGCTCCGTCATTTTGCGTGTCTTCGAATGATGCGGCTCCGCTTGTCCAATCGTCAAATTTTCCGTCAAGACCTATCGGAAGTGCCTGAGCGAAAATAATGCCGAATGTAAAAACAGATAAAAACAGGGTTAAGAAAAATCGGTTCATTTTTTTATTTTAATGAGAATGTAAAGGTATATTTTTTATAAACGTGTTGCCGAGTTGTTTAACCGGCGTATGTTGCAGAATACGGGTCGGAAAAAGTTGTTTAATTTTATTGTTCTGTTTTTAAACTTTCGGTAATAATTTTTGCCGTTCGTTCCGAAGCCCCTTTGCCTCCGAGTTTTTCTCGAAGCAAAGTAAAACTTTGTAACATCGTATTTCGATATACGTCGTTATTCAAAATAAGTTTCAATTCTTTTGTAATATTTTCAAGGGTCATGTCGTATTGAATAAGTTCTTTTATAACTTCTTTTCCCATAACCAAGTTTACCAATGAAATGTAATCCACTTTTACCAAGCGTTTTGCAATATGGTAAGAAATGTTGTCGCCCTTGTAGCAAACTAATTCGGGAATATTGAGTACTGCAGTTTCCAAAGTTGCCGTTCCGGAAGTTACGACAGCCGCTTCGGAATGTTTTAAAAGTTCGTAAGTGTTGTTGTAAATAAGTTTTATGTCTTTGTTTTTTATGTATTTATAAAAAATTTCTTTTTCCAAAGAAGGTGCGGCGGCAACGGCAAATTGATATTTCGGGAAAAGTTCGGAAACTTTCAGCATTAAAGGAAAATTATGTTGAATTTCTCTTTTTCGGCTGCCCGGAAGCAAAGCAATTATTTTTTTCTCGCTAAGATTGTATTTTTTTTTGAATGCTTTACGGTCTGATTTTTCGGTATCAATTGCATCAATAATCGGATTTCCGACATATTCGACTTTGTAATCGTATTTTTTATAAAATTCTTTCTCAAAAGGAAAAATAATGAACATTTTATCGACGAATGCCTTAATTTTATGAACGCGTGATTGTTTCCATGCCCAAATTTTCGGTGAAATGTAATAGTAAACGTTGAAATTTTGTTTGTGTGCAAATTCGGCAATTCGCAAATTAAAACCCGGATAATCGACAAGAATTACGACATCGGGTTTGTATTTCAGAATATCATTTTTTACGAATTTTATGTTGTTTAAAATAGCGGGCAGGTGCAGAAATACATCAACAAAACCCATATAAGCAACATCTTTATAGTTCCGCACCGATACACCGCCTTGTTTTTGCATTAAATCGCCGCCGTAATATCTGAAATCGGCATTTTTGTCAAATTTTTTTAATGCTTTCATCAGGTTTGATGCGTGTAAATCGCCCGATGCCTCACCTGCAATTAAGTAGTATTTCAATTTTGTTTAATTTTATTTGTAAACAGAACGTGTTGATTATTATTTGGTTATTGCCCCGATTACTATGATAATAAAAATTAATGCGGCAACCCCTATCAATCCTTTTACGGTTTGATACCGGTTTTTATTTATCGACAAATAAAACGGCAGCATAATACCTATTGCACCGCCTTTTAATGCCAACAATACTCTTGAGCGAATAATGTCTCCGATTTCATCATCGTCAAAAAAATGTTTAAAATGTTCTGCAACGGTATAATCTTCGGAATTGGCATAAATTACAATAAGTGTAATTAAACTTGCGGTAAACAAGCCGCTTACAATTCCTATCCAAATTTTATCGTATTTTGATTTTTTTCTGAAATTCATTTTAGTATAAATGTAAATTAAAGATACGAAATTACGAAAATATTGTATTTTTGAAAATTCTATGGCAGATAAAAATTTTATATACGGAACACGAGCGGTTATCGAAGCCGTAAATTCCGACAAGCAAATTGAGAAAGTAATGCTTGTCAGAAGTGATGAAAATACGTTGCAAAAAGAATTGACAATACTGCTTAAACGACATAAGATATTTTTTCAATTTGTTCCTGTTCAAAAACTTAACAGAATAACCCGAAAAAATCATCAAGGCGTTATTGCCTTTATTTCGCCGGTAAGTTTTTATGATGCGGAAGAAATTGTGATGCGTATTTATGAGCAAGGAGAAATTCCGTTTATATTGGCACTCGACGGCGTAACCGATGTCAGAAATTTCGGTGCAATTGTAAGAACTGCCGAATGTTCGGGTGTACATGCCGTTTTAATACCCGAAAAAGGTTCTGCTTCGGTAAATGCCGATGCCGTAAAAACTTCCGCAGGTGCTTTACATAAAGTTCCGGTTTGCAAAACAAGAAGTTTGCGGGAAACTTTCCGGAAATTAAAAGAAAACGGTCTGCAAATTATTTCGGCAAGCGAAAAAGCCGAAAAAAATTATTATCAAACTAATTTTACCAAACCGACTTTATTGGTAGTAGGTTCGGAAGAAAAAGGGATTTCAAACGCAATTATTTCATTATCAGATGAATTTGTAAAAATTCCCTTGCTCGGCGAAATAAAATCTTTAAATGTATCGGTTGCGGCAAGTATTTTGATGTATGAAAAAGTAAGACAAACAATTAATTGAAATATTTAAAACTATAAAAATGAGAAAATTTTTAACACTTTTACCGGCAACGATTTTAATATTATTTTTAGTTCAGTCATGCGACAGTCAAAAACAAGTTATTGATAATGTTCCTTCGGACAAATTGAATAAAACATACACAATCAGCATGACCGATACACTGAAAATTGAGTTAAAATCAAATCCGTCAACCGGTTTTGTATGGTCAATCGACAATAAAATTAAACCTAAGGTTATTAAATTTATCAGTAAAGAATTTGTGAAAAATGATAAAACTATGGATATGATTGGTGCCGGCGGTTTCGATATTTTTAGATTTAATGCCGTAAAAGCAGGGGAAGTGTATTTGCATTTTATTTATGCCAGAGAAGACGGAAAATTTGAAAAAGAAAAATATTATAAAGTTGTCGTAAAATAACAAGGAAAATTAAATCGTCGACTTTATTCATTTAATATTATTATTAACTTAAAATCAAAACGTATGAAAACTTTAAAATTTATTTTACCGGCAATTTTTTTGTCGGTGTTAAGCGGATGTATCGTAAATAACCATGATTATCCGAAAGTTGATGCTTGTTTCAGTGTTTCCGGAACAACGCATTATATGAACGAACCGGTGTATTTTGTAAATTGCTCGCAAGGAGCTGTTTCGTATGATTGGAGTTTCGGCGACGGATTTACTTCCAATCAAAAAAATCCGACCCATACTTATACGCAAGCCGGTACGTATCAAGTTACGATGACGGCAACCGGTTACGACAGTTACGAAACATTTACCGATGCTGTAACAATCAGCGGTTCAACCGATTTGAATATTTTGGTTATGTATGTAGGAACCGAAGATCCGGTTTCAAATTGCGATGTTCAATTGTACGGAAATCAAAATGATTGGCAAAATCTTACAAATCCGGTAAGCGATATTTTAACAACCGGAACGGGCGGAATTGTTGTTTTCAGCGGTTTAAATCCTGTTGAATATTATATTGATGCATACAGAGGCGTTTCCGATACTTCGTATTATTCAAATTATTTTCAGGGTTATGTAACCGACCCCTTAAATGAAAATCAAATTAATTACTACAATATTTATGTAGAATTGCTGTATAATACCGGCGGAAAAAGACTTGTCGGAAAACAAACCGAAATTATGAAAGTTGAAAAATCGTCGCAGGAAGAGCAGCAGAGAATTATTGAAGCATTTAAAGAAAAAAATAAGAATTGAATACCTTTATTATCTGCAGATTGGTAATATCTATGATTTGCAGGTTTCAGTATTATAAGATAAAGCATCATTTATTTGATGCTTTTTTATGTGATTGAAGTTACGGTTCATTAATTTAAAAAATACTATTTTTGCAACCGATTACCGGTTTTTGTATCAATAAAAAGTTATTATTTTTTTAATTTGTAAAAAATAAATAAAATGAAAAAAATTACAGGTGTAATATTATTTATAGGATTAATTTTCAGTACTTTAAATTTGAGTTCTCAAATTGTTAAGCCCCTAAAATGGAAATTTTATACAAAAAATATTTCTTCCGATGAGGTAAAATTAATTGCAAAAGCAACAATTGACGAAACATGGCACTTGTACGGTCAATATTCTGAACCTGCCGGCGGAATTCCTGCCGAATTTACTTATGAACCGAGCGATAATTATAAAAAAGAAGGAAAAGTAATTGAATGGCCGAAACCGCATAAAGAATACGACGACATAATGCAGGCAAATATTCAAACCTTTGAAAAAGAAGTATATTTTACGCAAAAAATAAAGGTATTATCGGATAATGATTTTGTTATTTCCGGTTCTTTTTCGGGGCAAGTTTGTACGACGGAAGGAATGTGTATTCCGCAAAGCGAAGATTTTGAATTTAAGGTATCCGGTTTAAAAAATTTAAAAAAACAATTCTCAAATAATGCGGATAAAAGTGCAGAAAATATATCGGATACAATAAAAAAAGAGTTGAAAACCGATACAAGCTCTCAAAAAAATACGACTCTTGTTACCGATACGAATACCATTGATAAAAAAGATACAACAGCCGTTATAAAAGAAGGCGGAAACGAGATTAATTCAGCAACCGACAAAGGCGGTTTATGGGGCTTGTTTATAGCCGCATTTATAGCCGGACTTGCAGCCATTTTAACGCCCTGCGTTTTTCCGATGATACCGATGACGGTTTCGTTTTTTATGCACGAGAATAAATCGAAAGCAAAAAGTCGTGCCGAAGCGATGTTCTTTTCTTTTTCTATTGTGTTGATATACACGGTAATAGGTACTTTGGTTGCTTTAACACTCGGTCCCGGATTTGCCAATTGGTTAAGTACAAATTGGATACCCAATATTATTTTCTTTTTGGTATTTATGATTTTTGCCGCATCGTTTTTCGGAATGTTCGAAATTGTGTTGCCGAGTTGGATGACGGCAAAATCCGAAGCACAAGTAGATAAAGGCGGGTTTTTTGCTCCGTTTTTTATGGCATTTTCTTTGGTCGTAATTTCATTTTCTTGTACGGGACCGCTTGTAGGAACTGTTTTGGTCGAATCTGCCGGCGGAAGTGTGTTGCATCCGATAATCGGAATGCTCGGTTTCGGACTTGCCTTTGCAATTCCGTTCGGAATTTTTGCATTCTTCCCGCATTTAATGAACAAAATGCCGCAGTCCGGCGGTTGGCTCAATTCCGTAAAAGTTGTTCTCGGATTTATTGAATTGGCACTCGGTCTTAAATTTTTAAGTATTGCCGACTTAACATACCATTGGGGTTTATTGAACAGAGAAATTTACCTTGCACTTTGGATTACGATTTTTACTTTGATGGGCTTTTACCTTCTCGGGAAAATAAAATTTTCTCACGACAGCGATTTACCTTATCTGAAAGTTCCGCGATTGGTTTTTGCCATATTTACTTTTGCTTTTGTTGTGTATATGATACCCGGAATGTTCGGAGCCCCTTTAAAAATTTTATCCGGTTATTTACCGCCTATGAGTACACACGAATTTGATTTAGCAAAAGTAATACGGATGAATTCTTCCGGCAATACTGTCGGTTCGTCTGAAATTTTTTCCGAAAATAATTGCTTTGAGCCGAAATACGGCGATGTACACGAAATGCCGCACGGATTAAACGGGTATTTTGATTATGAGCAGGCATTGGCTTGTGCCAAGGAACAAAATAAACCCGTTATGCTCGATTTTACCGGATATGCTTGTGTAAATTGTCGGAAAATGGAAGATAATGTTTGGGGAACCGAGCAAGTTTTACCTATTTTAAAAAATGATTATGTTATTGCTTCTTTATTTGTTGACGACAGAACAAAATTGGATGAAAAAGATTGGGTTACATCAACTTATGACGGGAAAGTGAAGAAAACACTCGGCTCGAAATATGCCGATATGCAAATAGCACGTTTCGGGATGAATGCACAACCGGCTTATATAATTTTGGATTATGACGGAAATGTTTTAATTAAAGACCCGTTTTTTTATAATCCCGACCCGACAGCATTTTCTCATTTTTTGAAAAAAGGTTTGAAGAAGTTTGAGGAAAAGCATAAATAAAATATTGAGGGAGTATCAAAACTCCCTTTTTTATTCGTAATATTTTTCAATCAATTTAATAAATGCTTTCGGCGGACCGGTCGGCTTGCCGGTTTTCATATCAACAAAAACCAAAGTTGTATCACCGGTGTTTATCAGTTTGCCTTGCTCATTGAATACCTCATATTCAAATTCCATTCGAACACCGGGAAACTTTCTGACGTAAACTTTTATTGTCAATTCATCATCGTAAAAAGCAGGGCGAATGTATTTTACATTTAATGAAGCAACCGGCATCATTATTCCGTTTTTCTCCATTGTTTTATACGACCAACCGATTTTTCGTATCATATCCGTCCGGGCAACTTCGTAATAAAGCGGATAATTTCCGTAATAAACATAGCCCATTTGGTCGGTTTCGCCGTAGCGTACTCTTATTTTTGTTTCTGATTGCAGCATTATTAAAAGTAAAAAGATGAAAGTTTAAAGGATAAAGTTCAAATAAAACAATGAAAACAAATTCATAATTTTTAATTCATAACTCATAATTAATATATCTTTGCACAAAACTAAAATAAAAAAACGAATGACAAATAAAAGACCTTATATATTAGTAACGAATGACGACGGGATAACCGCAAAAGGATTAAGAATTTTAATTGATACGGCAAAAAAGTTCGGTGATGTTTTGGTTGTCGCACCCGATGCACCGCAATCTGCAAAATCGCATTCCATAACGCAGGCAGCACCTATTCGTTTTATAAAAGTTATTGAAGAAGAGGGGTTTGCCGAATATTCAATTTCCGGAACCCCCGTTGATTGTGTCAAGTTGGCTTTGCATGAATTGTCCGATAAAAAACCCGATTTAATTCTTTCGGGTATCAATCACGGAGCCAATACTTCGATAAGTGTATTGTATTCCGGAACGATGGCGGCGGCAATTGAAGGCGGCTTACATAATATTAAATCAATCGGTTTTTCGGTCGATAACCATTCTTCGGAAGCTGATTTTTCTCCCGTAATTCCGTATATGGAAATAATTATTAAAGAAGTTATTGAAAAAGATTTGCCGAAGGGTGTCAGTTTAAACGTTAATTTTCCCGATGTTACAGAAGTTGAAGTTAAAGGTATAAAAACAATGCGGGGAGCAAACGGTGTTTGGGGCGAAAAATTTGTTCCGGCAAACGACCCTCATAAACGAAATTTTGTTTGGATAACCGGAAAATTAACAAATTATGACGAAGGGAAAGAAGACACAGATTTGTTTTATATTGAAAAGGGTTA
>CAZCPV010000042.1:5343-15441 GCA_964500765.1 uncultured Draconibacterium sp. | reverse complement strand
TATGCGGGTCGAATTTTACGATTTTTTCGTATTGATAGATATTAGCATATATGTAACCGTTTATGTATTCAAGTTCGTTAAGGTATTTTACGGGACCTTTGTTGTCATATACTTCAAAAGTTTTTATAACGGAATACGTTTCCGGTTCAAGAACTTTTACTTTTGAAGAGCCGTCTGTCATATATAAATTTTTATCATCATTCGTAATTCCCCATCCTTCGCCGGCATAGGAAAATTCATCGAGATGTTTAAAGGTGTTTAGGTCGTAAACAAAGCCCCTTCCGGCTTGCCAACTTATTTGTATTATTTTGTTGTTATACAGTGTTATACCTTCGCCGAAAACATCTTTCGGAATAGCAAAACTTTGCATTACTTCTCCGGTTTCAAGTTTAACTTTTCTTACCGTAGATTCGCCTTTTAAACCCGTAGCTTCGTATAAAAATCCGTTGTGCCAAAAAAGACCTTGCGTATAGGCATGAACATCATGTTTATACACATTTTTTATTTTGTAGGTATATTCTTCGGGTGTTTGGTTTGAAAAAATTGTAATAATTTGTTGTTTTCTGAAACGTTGATTATTTTTATTGAGTTCAATTTCAATAAAATTTCTTCCCGTATGTCCTGTTTTTGTGTCCCAATTAAAAGAAGGAGTATTTTTGGTTAATTTTGCAACATCTTTATTATCAATTGATAGTATTACGGTATCATCATTAAAATCGTTTTTGATTTTAACATCTATTTTTATATTATCACCGAAAACATAATTATCGTTTTTAGGTTTTTCTATTGTCAAAATTAAAGGGTTTTCTTCCTTATTTTGTATTTTTTCAGTATGATTTTTATTGTTTTGAGAATTGGTTTCTTTGTCTGATTTACAGCCGACTGCGTAAATTAAAATAATAAGTAAAAAATAGTTTATTTTAGTCATTCCGATTTTATATTAAATTTCTTTGGGTGATATATAATCAATGAATTTGCATTTTTTTTCTTTTAAATCATTCCAATATCCGTCAAATTCTAATATGCAAACATTTGCCGTTTTCATATCAAAATATTTTCCGGATAAGCGTTCGGTAAGGTCAGACCATGTAGGATTGTGCCCTACAATCATTACCGTATTTTCTTTTTCGTCAATATTTTTTAATGTTTCGATAATTTCTCGCGTATAGCCGAAATAAAAACTTTCTTCCCATACAATATTTTTCTTACATCCGGAATATTCGGCGACTTTTTCGGCTGTTGTTTTTGCTCTTTCAGCCGGAGACGAAATAATTAAATCAGGAGTTAAGTTTTTGTTTTTTAACTCATTACCGATGCGAGGAGCATCTTTTTTACCTCTTTCATTCAGCGGTCTGTCAAAATCGCGTTGCGAACCGGCTCCCCAGTCCGATTTTCCGTGCCGCATTATCAATAATTTTTTCATTTTGTTTTAAGTTGTCGGACAAAATTAATATTTTTTTAATGAAAATGTAAAGGATATTTTTATATTTGAATTTAATTTTAAAGAATGCAAACAGAAGCTAAACAGATTTTTTTCGATAAAATTGAAACTTCGCTCAATAACGATGAGTTTATAAAACTTATTATCAGCAATAAAAGAAATAAAAATTTCGATTTAAAAAAAATAACGATTTCTCCGGTTAAAATTAAAAAAGGATTTCGACTTTCGTTTTTGTATAATTATGAAACAAAAGATATTACAAAAAATTACAAGTCGGAAGAAACCCTGATAAAAATTTCGGAAGAATTAAAAACAAACTTTTTAAATGCCGAATTATTTACCGCAGATGAAATTGTTCGTTTATATATTTCCGGGAAAACCGAAAAATCAAAAATAAGCATAAGCGAACCGACTTTTAAGCCCGTTTTAAATTTAAATCATGACAGGAAAAAACAAAAAAGAATTGATTTGAAGAATAATATTTGGCTGAAAGAATTGGGAGTAACAACTTCCGAAGATGCGATAAAAAAAGATATGCACGATAAATATCGGCAAATTAATAAGTATTTGGAAGTAGTTGAAAATATGATAATTAAAAAAATTTCCAAAAATAAGTTAAGAATTTACGATGCCGGGTCGGGTAAAGGATATTTGACATTCGCACTTTATGATTTCTTGAAAAATAATTTACAAAAAGACATTAAAATAACCGGGATAGAATTCAGGCAAGAATTAGTCGATAAGTGTAATATAATTTCCGAAAAAGCCGGTTTTGCCGGTTTAAATTTTATACAAGGAAACATTATAGACGCAAAAATAAGCGATGCAGATATTTTTATTGCCTTGCATGCCTGCGATACGGCAACCGATGAAGCAATTTTTAAAGGAATAAAAGCCGATGCAAAATTTATTGTTGTTGCACCTTGTTGCCAAAAACAAATACGAAAAGAGATGAATGTTACCGGTGCAATGTATTCGCTTATGAAACACGGGATTTTGAAAGAACGGCAGGCGGTTATTCTTACCGACGGTTTGCGTGCATTGTTGCTCGAAGCAAACGGATATAAAACAAAAGTTTTTGAATTTATTTCCACCGAACACACGCCCAAAAATATAATGATTGTTGCCGAAAAAGCAAAAATAAATGTTGACAAAAAAGAAATTTTGAAAAACATTGAAGATATTAAAAGTATGTTCGGAATTAAAATTCACTATTTAGAAAAATTACTGAATGAAAAAAGAATAATTTTATCCTGAAATTTATGAAAAGCAGTATTTTAATTTTATTGATAAGTTTATTAACATTTTTTCAGCCCGAAGAAAAAAATCGGAAAGAAGGAGATTGGAAATTAATAAAAAACGAAGACGGTATTAAAGCTTTTACGAGAGAAGTAAAAAGTTCTGATGTAAAGCAAGTTAAAGTAACAGCAAATATCAGAAGTACGCTAACGGCATTAGTTGCAATCGTACGAGACGTAAGTTCGCATCCGAAGTGGATTTACCGATGCAAAACAGCAAAAATTCTGAAGAAAAACAGCAATACCGACACCTATTATTATAATGAAACGGAAGCTCCTTGGCCGATTTCAAACAGAGATATTATAACGCATGCCGTGATAACGCAGGATAAAAAAACCAAAATCGTAACTATTACATCAACCGGTGTACCGAGCTATATTCCGCCTAAAAAAGATATTGTTCGCATTAAAAAATTGAATGCCAAATGGATATTTGTTCCGGAAAAAAACGGAACGGTTAACGTAACATCCTTTCTTTTAATTGATTTGGGCGGCGATTTGCCGGCATGGTTAATTAATATGGCAATTGCCGACGGTCCTTTTGAAACCGTTTTTAATATGAAAAAAGAGGTCGTAAAACCGAGATATCAGAATATTGTTTATAATTTCATTGAAGAATTATGAAAAGAGCAATAAATTCGGACAATTTCAAATGTTTTAGCTCGTTCGCCGGCATATCATCGTCGGTGTAAAAATTATTTTCCGGATTATCCGAAAAACGGAAGAACTGTTATACCTTTTATTTTATAATTGTAAGTTTTATGAAAGAATTTTTACGATTATTGTTTAAAAAGTATCTTTGCGGTTTTATATATTTCAGATGAAAACAAAACAAACAATAATAATTCTTACAATCGGAATACTGTTTTTTATTTCCTGCAAAAAAAACTTTTCCCTTTTTCACTCAAAATCCGAATGGCTTACCGATTATTTTAAAGAACTTAAAAATTACGACCATATTTATGCCGTTTCTTATTGGAATGAAAATTTTGACAATACTTATCTGAAAGTTAATTCATCCGAAAAATCTTTGCAAACTTTTAAAGACCTCATAAATTCCGGTGATTTTATTTCAACATGCAAATTTGAAAACGGAAAACTTATTCCGCTTGACGGGATAAAATATTTTGCTTCATTCCCCGATTTTTGCGGTGAAGAAGACTGTGTAAGCAAAGAACGAATTGCAAACTACGAAAATCTTATCGGAAAAAATATTGCCTGGGCATACTTCTCAAATAATTGGTACGATACCATTCAATTTCCTTATAATGAAGTAAATACAATAATTAATGCCGGGAAAACACCATTTATCAGAATGATGGCACGAAGCGAATTTGAAGAATACCGTATCGACCCCGTTTGGAACTTAAAGGACATTATTAACGGAAAATACGATGAAGCCCTTACGACATGGTTCGAAGAAGCAAAAAATATTGATGAAAATTTGCTTGTTGAATTCGGAACCGAAATGAACGGTTTTTGGTTTTCGTGGAACGGAAAATACTACGGTGCCGGCACAAAAACCGGATACGGCGACCCGAATTATCCCGACGGACCCGAAATTTTCAGAGATGCTTACCGGCATATCATTGATATTTGTAACGAAACCGGTGCCGACAATATCACTTGGTTTTTTCATTTCGACGTAAACAGCGACCCCGAAGAAGATTGGAACGACCCCGTATTGTATTATCCCGGAGACAATTATATCGATTGGCTCGGTGTAAGCACTTACGGGCCATTTCAAAGAGGCGATAAATATAACGATTTGCGACCCGAAGATTTACTCGAAAAAGCACATAAAAAATTTAAAGAAATTTCCGAAGACAAACCGTATGCGATTTTGGAATTCGGAGTAACGGAATTATAAAAAAATATGGACAATTTTAAAGAACGATTAAAAGATATAAAAGCATTTGTTTTTGATGTGGACGGTGTTTTTTCGGAAAATATGGTGCTGCATACCGACGGCGAACTCACCCGACACATGAACGTAAAAGACGGATTTGCCGTAAAAACCGCCGTAGATAAAGGGTTTATAATTGCAATAATAAGCGGCGGAAATTCCGAATCCGTAAGAAAACGTTTTCGAGATTTAGGGGTTACCGATATTTATTTGGCATCACCAAACAAGCTCGACGATTATGAAGATTTTTATATGAAATACAATTTAAAACCCGAGCAAATTTTGTATATGGGCGACGATATTCCGGATTACCAAGTTATGAAACTCTCGGGATTGGCAACTTGCCCTGCCGATGCTGTTGAAGAAATTCAAGGAATTGCTCACTACATTTCCGATAAAGAAGGCGGAAAGGGCTGCGTAAGAGATGTAATTGAACAGGTTTTAAGGGCACAAAAACGTTGGTTTAATTTGTAAATTGCATTATTTACGGTTATAAAAATAAAAAGGTATGCAGTTTTTAATAAAGCGAGTTTTAAAATTTCTATATGCCGGGTTATATAAAACTTTTGCATAAAAGAATATAATTTTTTAAGTTTGTATGAAACTAAAAAACTCAAATTATTATGAAACATTTAATCCTTATTTTAAGTTTTTCCTTTATTTTAAGTTCTCCTTTCTATTTATATTCGGCAGAATCAAATCAAGAAATAAAAAAGGAATCTGCATTTTCCGGTAAAACAATTTATGAGCAATTGTCAAGAAATGATTTTATTGACTTAAACAAAGCTCAAATTGAAGCAAAAATCGGCAGAAAACTCAAATTAAAAGAAAAATTAATTTTCAAAGCCGTAAAAAGAAAATTAATTAAACATCCGGATTTAAACCCCGAAAAAGCACTCGATGAAGTTAAATTTGACGGACTTGCCATAGCCGGTTTTGTAACAAGCATTGTCGGCTTACTTCTTTTCGGAATTATTCTCGGACTTGCTTCCGTTGTTTTCGGTGCAATAGCATTAAGAAGAATACGTCGAGATGCAGGAACGAGAAAAGGAAAAGGTCTGGCAATTGCAGCAATTATTATCGGATTTATAGATATAGCCGGCACTTTAATTTTCTTATCTTTATTATAAAAAGATGAAATATCCGTTAATCCTTTTAATATTTTTTCTTACTTTAAGTTCTCCTTTCTGTTTATATTCGGCAGAATCAAATCAAGAAGTAAAAAAAGAATTCGCAATTTCCGATAAAACAATTTATGAGCAATTGTCAAGAAATGATTTTATTGACTTAAACAAAGCTCAAATTGAAGCAAAAATCGGCAGAAAACTCAAATTAAAAGAAAAATTAATTTTCAAAGCCGTAAAAAGAAAATTAATCAAACATCCGGATTTAAATCCCGAAAAAGCACTTGATGAAATTAGATTTGACGGATATGCAATTCTCGGTTTTGCAACAAGTATTGCAGGATTGTTTTTTTTCGGAATTATTTTCGGTGCTGTTTCGGTTATTGTCGGGTCAATTGCATTGCACAGAATTGAAAATTCCGAAATAATGAAAGGTAAGGGTTTTGCCGTTACTGCCGTTCTTCTCGGCTGGGTAAACATAATCAGTATATTAATATTTATGTTTGTTTTACCTCTTTACTGGGGGGCTTTTTTAACGGACGGTTTATTATCTGTTATTTTTTTATAAATAATAAGAATGCAGTATAAAAAGATAAATTTTGTGTGTTCCGCCTCTGCGGATTTGCAACAGGTATCTCAATATCAATAACTTAAAAACATGTATTTTTAAAAACTCAAACCCGCAGAGTCTTTTTATACTTAACCCATATAATCAAAACAAAAGCCGTATTTTATAAGAATATACCCTAACTTTAACTGTTTTTATGAAAAAAATAAACGTTTGTCTGTCGCCGGCTTTGTTTACTTATTATGCCGAAAAAGATACAACAATTGTAATGATTGATGCCGTACGTGCAAGTGCATCAATTTGTACGGCATTTGAAAATGATGTTCAATTTATCGTTCCTGTTTCGGAAGTTAACGATGCTTTGATGTATAAAGCACGCGGATATAAGATTGCCGGCGAACGAAACGGCAAGAAACTCAAAGGTTTTGACTTCGGGAATTCGCCTTTTAACTTTACTGAAGAAAACATAAAGGGCGAAAAGTTGGCATTTACGACAACCAACGGTACACAGGTTATAAATTTGATAAAAAATTCCGGATTAAAAAGAATTGATTTGCTTATCGGTTCGTTTATAAATATTTCTGCCTTATCGGAATACCTTATTAAACAAGAAAAAAACATTTTACTTCTATGTTCCGGTTGGAAAAACACCCTTAATATCGAAGATACTTTATTTGCCGGAAGACTGGCACATTTGCTTTTGAAAAAACAAGAATTTGAAATCCCGGAAGCAACAAATCTGGCTTTAAACATTTATAAAAATTCCGGGAATTCGTTTTTTGATTTTGTGATAAACAATTCGCCTCGCTTAAAATCCAAACTCGAATTTCTTGAAAAAGATATCCGCTATTGTCTTACGGAAGATATTACCGAAGAAATACCTTTTCTGAAAGGCGATAAATTGCTTTCAATAGATGAAAAATAATTATTATAGATTATGCAATTCCCGAAAATCCCATAAATGCGAGAGCCAACAAACCGGCGGTAACAAATGCTATCGGAACACCTTTCATTCCTTTGGGGACTTCCGCCAAATCAAGTTGCTCTCTTAATCCGGCAAAAATTACCAATGCCAAAGCAAAACCCGTTGCCGAAGCCATGGCAAATACCGTACTTTTAAGCAAATCGTATCCGTCTGTTTGAACAGCTAAAATGGCAACCCCGAGAACGGCACAATTGGTGGTGATGAGCGGCAAAAATATCCCCAATGCCTGATATAAGGACGGACTGACTTTTTTTAATATAATTTCAACTAATTGAACCAATGCGGCAATTACAAGAATAAATGTAATTGTTTGCATATATTCAATATTAAAAGAAAGCAAGATGTATTTTTGCAACAAATAAGTTACGATAGTTGCAATTGTCATTACAAAAATAACGGCACCGCCCATGCCGGCAGCTGTTCCTACTTGTTTTGATACGCCGAAAAAAGGACATAAGCCCAAAAAACGAGATAAAACAACATTATTTACAAAAATTGCAGATATGATAATTAAAATATATTCCATTTGTAACAGTTTTAAAATTAATTAATTATGCTTTTTTTGTCAGTTTGTTGACCAAAGCTATTAAATAACCGAGCACAATAAATGCTCCCGGAGCCAAAACAAATACCAAAGCACCGTCGCCTTTGTAAATACTTAAATTAAATATTGAACCGCTTCCGAGAATTTCTCTTACGGCACCGAGTACAGTCAAAGCCATCGAAAATCCGAGTCCCATTCCCAAACCGTCAAGAATTGAATCAAAAACATTATTTTTTGAAGCAAATGCTTCCGCACGTCCGAGAATAATGCAATTCACAACAATTAAAGGAATAAATATACCCAAAACATCATATAAATCAGGAACATACGCTTGCATAAGCAATTCGACAATGGTTACGAATGAAGCAATAATAACGATAAAAGAAGGAATTCTGACCTTATCGGGAATTTGATTTTTTACCAATGAAACAACAATATTTGACATGATTAAAACAAAAGTTGTTGCCAATCCCATTCCCAATCCGTTTATGGCGGAAGTGGTTGTTCCGAGTGTGGGACATAAGCCCAATAACATGACAAAAGTCGGGTTTTCGTCAAAAAAACCTTTGGTGAAAATTTTAAGTTTGCTCATCTTTTTCGGATATAATATTTTCTGTTTTTATTTATTTTTTATTTTTTTAAACGCATTGTAAGCTCGTTCCGTTGCATCGCAAAATGCTCTGGAACTGATGGTTGCAGCCGTTATTGCATCTACGGTTCCCCCGTCTTTTTTTACTTCGGTTATAATTCCGTCATGGTCTTTATCGGGAATTTCCGGCAAATCCATATTGTCAAATTGATTGCTGAAATTTGATTTACTTCTTTGCATTTTATCGCCTAATCCGGGTGTTTCATGTTGGTCGAGTACGGCTGTTTTGTGAATGTGCCCGTCGGGGTCAAATCCTATCATTACGGTAATTAATCCGCCGAATCCTTTTTTCGAATACGTTTTAATTGCGTAACCTACAATTTTTCCGTCTTTTTTTGCCGGATAACATTCGACACTGTCGCCGTTTTCCGTCGGTATTTTAAACATATCGGCTATCGGATTGTTATCAAAATCGTTAACGACATTTTTTATGGCTTTTTTCTTTTTTTCAAGTTTGGCTTTTGCTATGGGGGCTTTTGTTTTTTGGTAAACAAAAGCTAATGCCGAAGCTGCTGCCGCCGAAACCAAAAACAGCACAATAAGCATATTTTTAAATGTCGATTCTCTTTGTTTTGCCATTTTTTTAAATTATAATATTGTTTATTTTTTAATTTTTTCGCCGAATCGTTTCGGTTTCATATACATATTAATTAAAGGTACAAAAGCATTCATAATTAAAATTGCAAATGAAACGCCTTCGGGAAATGCTCCCCAAACGCGAATAATAATTGTCAACAAGCCGATAAAAACACCGTAAAGAATCATTCCTCTTTTACTCATGGGCGAAGTAACGTAATCGGTTGCCATAAAAACGGCTCCGAGCAATAATCCGCCGCTTAACAGATGAAATTCGGGGGAGGCAAATTTGACGGGATTTATAAACCATAAAATTCCGGTAAATACGGCAACCGTTCCGAGAATTGAAATCGGAATATGCCAAGTTATAATTTTTTTCATCAGCAAATAAACCAAACCGATTAAAATGGCTGCTGCACCGACTTCACCCAGCGAACCGCCGGTATTTCCGAGTAACATTTGCAGGTAATCCGGAACTTGACTTGTGATTTTTACGGCAGATTCACCGTTTCTGATGCCTTCCGCCAAAACACCGAGCGGCGTAGCACCGGTTGTTACGTCGGTATAGCCGAGCAAATGCTCGCTTATCGGGCTTGGTTTAGGCCACGATGTCATTTGAACAGGCCAAGAAATTAAAAGAAAAACACGTCCTGCCAATGCCGGGTTAAAAATATTATTTCCCAATCCGCCGAATGATATTTTTGCAATTCCGACAGCTACAAATGCTCCTATAATAACTAACCAAACCGGCAAATTACTCGGTAAGTTGAAAGCCAAAAGTAAACCGGTCAGTGCTGCCGAACCGTCGGCTATTGTCGTCGGCTTTTTTAAGACAAATTTTGTAAGCAAATATTCGAACAAGATGCAGGAAAGTACCGAGGTAATTATTACGATGATTGCTCCGAGTCCGAAAAACCAAACAGACACAAAAAGTGTCGGTATCAGTGCAATTAAAACGCCGTACATCAATTTTTTTACGGAATTTGTTCCGAGTTGATGCGGTGAAG
>CAZCPV010000042.1:0-5243 GCA_964500765.1 uncultured Draconibacterium sp. | reverse complement strand
AAAACGCCGTACATCAATTTTTTTACGGAATTTGTTCCGAGTTGATGCGGTGAAGATGAAACAATTAATTTTGACATAAGTTAATATTTTATTTTTTCTGACGTTTAAATTTTATTTTACGCTTCTTGCTCTTCGCATTTTTCCTACGGCACTTTTTCCCAATCGAATATAATCGAGCAACGGTCTGTCGGAAGGGCAAATATAGCTGCACGAACCGCATTCGATACAATCCGAAACATCTTCTTTTTCCGTACGTTCAAACAGAGCTTTTTGAGAAAGTGTCATCAACAAAAAAGGTTCTAAACCCATGGGGCATACTCCGACACATTTTGCACATCGGATACAAGGTTTTATTTCCCGTCTTTTTGATTCTTCTTTCGGTAAAATCAAAATTCCGGATGTTCCTTTTGTAACGGTTGCTTCCGCAGAATTTAATGCTTTTCCCATCATCGGTCCGCCGCTGATTATTTTTCCGGTATCATCGGGCAAGCCGCCGGCAGCTTCAATAAGCATGCTTACGGGTGTGCCGATTCTTACCGATAAATTTTTCGGATTTGACAGTGATTTTCCGGTAACGGTAACTACTCTTTCCAATAAAGGTTTGTTTTTTTGAACGGCTTCGTAAACGGCAAAAACGGTTCCTACATTATGCACTACGGCACCTACTTTTATCGGCAATTCTCCGGAAGGAACTTCCCTACCGATTACTGCTTTAATTAATTGTTTTTCACCGCCTTGCGGATATTTAACTTGTAATGCCGTTACCGAAATATTATCATATTTTTTTGAAAGTTCGGTCATAAAAGCGATTACGTCGGCTTTGTTATTTTCAATACCGATAACGGCTTTGTTTACGCCCAATGCTTTCATTAAAATTTTAATTCCGACAAAAATTTCTTCACCTTTTTCAAGCATTAATCGGTGGTCGGCAGTTAGGTAGGGCTCGCATTCCACACCGTTTATAATTAATATTTCGGCTTTCATGCCTTTCGGCGGAAGAAGTTTTACGTGTGTAGGAAAAGTTGCTCCTCCCAATCCGACAATTCCGGCATCTTGTATTTTTTTCAGAATTTCATTTTTATTGAAATCAAAATCTTTTTTTAATGTATCGGTTCTGTCAATATTTTCGAGCCATTCATCACCTTCAACCTGAATAACGACAGCCGGTCTTTTATATCCGCTTGCATCGGCAATATTATCAATTTTTAAAACGGTTCCGGAAACGGAAGAATGGATATTTGCGGAAACAAAACCGCCGCTTTCGGCAATTAACTGACCTGTTTTTACCTTATCTTTTTTGTTTACGATAATTTTTGCCGGAGCTCCGATGTGTTGAGCAATCGGTATGGTAACCTGTTTCGGAATGGGTAAAATTTCGATTTTTTTATCTGCCGTTAGTTTATTTTCCGGCGGATGTACCCCGCCTTTCGGGAACGTTTTTAACATTTTACGATAAATTAAATTCTGTTTGTTACTTTAACTTATGTTATTGTTTTTATTTTCGGTATTTTCTTTTGCCGTTTTTACTAAATCAATTTTGTCTGCTTTGTTTTCAGCTGTTTCGGGAGCTTTGGTTTTCCTTGCCGGAAGATTAACTTCCCAAATAGCATCGGTGGGGCAAACGCTTACACATTTTCTGCATAAAACACATTTTTCGGGGTCGATGTAGGATAAGAAATTTTCGATGGTAATGGCATCGTATTTACATTCCTTAAAACACAGACTGCAACCGATACAGGCAACCGAACATGCTCTTTTTGCCGTTCCGCCTTTATCTTGGTTGATACACGAAACAAAAATTCGGCGGCTTTTTTTACCGACCGGTCTTAATTCAATAATATCTTTCGGACACGCTTCTACACATGCACCGCATGCCGTACATTTATCTTCAAGTACAACCGGAAGTTGTGTTTCGGGGTCCATGTACATAGCATCGAAATTACAGGCATCGACACATTCGCCGAGACCGAGACATCCGTATTGGCATGCCGTATCGCCCGAATATAAGTTTGCAACAATTGTGCAATTTGCAGCACCGTCATATTCTGTTGTTTTTTTTCTGAATTGCGGCGCTCCGTTACATCGAATTACGGCAACTTGTTTTTCTTTCTCTCGGACTTCTCTGCCGAGAACTTTCGCTACTTTCAGCATTGTTTCGTTGCCGCCTACGGGACAAAACAGTTTATCCAAATCGTCGGATTTTACACATGCTTCCGCAAAATTACGACAGCCGGGGAAACCGCATCCGCCGCAATTTGCTGCCGGCAGCTCTTTTTCAACTTCGTCGAAACGCGGGTCTTCAAAAACTTTAAATTTTTGAGATGCCCAATAAAGAATACCGGCAGATATTACTCCTAACGAAATTACGGTTATTACGGTTGCTGTTACGACTTCATTCATATCCTGAAAATTATTATCAAACAGTTATTTCCGAAAATGAGGAAACAAGGTTTGATTTTTTAATTGAAAATGAGAATGTTTTTCTTATTTTATCTTTATTTATATACAAAATTAAATAATAGGGAATAAGTGCCCCGAGTGCCGCCAAACCGGAGATACCTTCGTTTCCGGTAAAAAACAATGCAATTGTAAGAACGGCAAACACAATGATAAAAGGTAACAAATAGCCCAAAAAGAGTGCACGGTATCCTAATGTTTGGTTAAAAAACACTTCAACCGATTCACCCGGTCGGTAATTATTCGGATTTGTTATTGTAACATCAATTATTTTTTCTTCGACATCCGATACCGAACAACTTGTATTCAGTTGGCAAGAAAGACATGCAGATTTTGCAATAATGCTGATTTTGAGGTTATTCCCTGCAATATCTTTTATAATTCCTTGATGTTCTATTTGTTTTATTTTTTCCATTTTAATTTGAAAAAAGCAAATTTAGGGAAATTAAGAGACCAATATATGATAAAAAACATAAAAACACAATTTAGAAATAATCTAAATTATTTGTTTTTGAGAATAAGTCGCAACGGAAAGTTCTTTGTTAATATCTTTTTGGATAATCGAATCTTTCGGAAGAAAAGCACTGATAATGACAAAAGCAGCAAACAGAACGATTAAAATTCCCGTTATTCTGTTAATCCACAGCAAATTACGAAGACGAATTCGGGTTTTAAATATAGTTACAATACTTATTAAACTAATCCACCAAATGAGCGAACCGCTGAAAACGGCAATAATCATAATTGTAATGTCAAAATTGTTGACATTTTTGTCGATCATATCAAATGCGGTAAAAAAAGCACCGAATGCAAGAATGGTAATCGGATTTGAAACCGTAATCAGAAAACTTGTGATATAATCTTTATAATAATTATTTCCTTTTACTCTTAATTTTCTGATTTGCTTAGCCGGATTTGAAATTGAGATGCGAATACCTACCAAGATTAAAAAAGCACCGCCGATTATTCGTATATATGTTTGATATTCAATTAAAAAATCTGAAATATAGGTAATACTGAATCCGGCAATTATTGCATAAATAATATCGGCGGAAGCGGCTCCGGCACCGGATACGAAACCGGATTTAAAGCCCTTATTCAGAGTTCTTTGAATACACAAAACACCGATAGGACCCAGAGGGGCGGAAACAGATATTCCGATGAGTAAACCTTTTATGATAAATAATAAATTCAACTGATTAAATTAAAAACAGATTGCAAAACAATCAAAAAAAATTAAGTATTAAAAATTAAATCTTTCGAGAATGGTATCGTCTTCGAGTTCTTTTGATAATGCTTTCAGCGTATTCAGAGGCACATCAAAAATATCCAAAATCATTAAGCCGTCCACGCAATTATTAAACTTAGGGTCCACATTAAATCCGATAAGTTTGGCATTTAATTGTATGTATTTTTTAAACAAAACGGGTGTATTATAGTCAGGTTCAATATCTTGTATAAATTTATCTAATTTTTTAACATCTTTTTTTGTGTTTCGAATAAATGTTTCATTATCGAAATTAGGATTTTGTTTTATTTTAAAACGTTTTCGCGGGATAATATATTTTGTCAGTTCGTTATTGAAAAAATTCTCTTTAAAGAAATCAATAATTAAACTTTGAGAAAATTTTGAAAAATCGTTGCTTATACTTGCCGGTCCGAGAAGATAACGGTATTCGTTATTTTTTAATAAGAAATATAAAATACCTTTCCAAAGCAAAAATAAAGACAAGGGTTTTCGTTGGTATTCTTTAATAATAAATGAACGCCCTAATTCCAAAGATTCTTCGAGTATCGGATAAAATCCTTTTTGAATATTAAATAATGTATTGATATAAAATCCGTTAACACCGTATTTTGCCATTATTTCATCGCCCTTGCCTACGCGATAGGCACCGGCAATTTTTTTGTTTTCGTTGTCCCAAATTATCAATTGATAAAAATACAAATCAAATTCATCAATATCAATGCTTCGGTTCGTTCCTTCTCCCACTTCTCTGAAAGTAACTTCTCGGAGTCGCCCTATTTCATTTAAAATATTGGGTGTTTCAACCGAAGGTCCGCATACCACACTGTATTCGTTACTGTTGAAAAGGTGATAATTTTCTTTCAAATAGTTTATTTCTTTCTCAATTTTATCAATCGGTACAGGATCAATAATTTTTTCAATTTTTTTTACTTTCGGAATAAATTTCGGGCGTATAAATTTTTTGACTTCAAAAGGCGTTCCCAAAGCATAGGTTTTAGCTCTTAAAAATCGGGAAAGTAAATTAATTTCATGAAATTCGTTCAATTCTTTAACACTTATCGGTTTTCCGATACGAATTTTAATCGGTTTTTTATTTTTATTGAAAAATTCTTTCGATAAACGTGCCGTTTGCAATGCCGGATAAATATTTCCGAGCAAATGAAATACCCAGCTGTTACTGCCTTGAAAATAAACCGGAACAACCGGAACCTGAGCCAATTTTATTAATTTTATCAATGAATTTTCCCATTTTTTATCACTGATATTATTTAAGGAATGAACTTTTGAGATTTCGGCTGCCGGGAAAATTCCCAAAGAGTTTCCTTCCTTTACATGTTGCAGAGTTCTTTTTAAAGTTGTGAAGCTGAATTTGTTAGGGTTAGATTCGTCTTTTTCTGTTAAGGGTATGGAAAAACCGGTTAAAGGTTCAACTGTATGCAACAAAAAATTAGCAAGCAGTTTAAAATCTTTTCTTTTTTCCGGCATTATTTTCAAAAGCAACAGCCCGTCAATACCGCCGAAAGGTTGGTTCGAAACG